>JANNOT010000049.1:0-7372 GCA_031399375.1 Paraoceanicella sp. | reverse complement strand
GGCGTCGTGGATCGCCGCCGTGGTCAGGACCGCGCCCATGGGGATCACGCCGTTGGTCAGCCCCTTGGCACAGGTGATCATGTCGGGCAGCACGCCGTATTTCTGCGCGGCGAACGGCGCGCCGATGCGCCCGAACCCGGTGATGACCTCGTCAAAGATCAGCAGGATGCCGTGCTTTGTGCAGATCTCGCGCAGGCGCTGGAGATAGCCCTGGGGCGGGATCAGGACGCCGGTGGAGCCTGCGACCGGCTCCACGATGACGGCCGCGATGGTCGAGGCGTCGTGGAGCGTCACGATCCGCTCCAGCTCGTCGGCGAGATGGGCGCCATGGACAGGCTGGCCGCGACTGAAGGCGTTCTCGGCGGGCAGGTGGGTGTGGGGCATATGGTCCACGCCGCCCAGCAAGGTGCCGAAGAACTTGCGGTTGCTCACGATCCCGCCGACCGAGATGCCGCCGAAATTCGTCCCGTGATAGCCCCGCTCGCGCCCGATCAGGCGGGTGCGCGACCCCTGGCCGATGGCGCGCTGGTAGGCGATGGCGATCTTCAGCGCGCTCTCCACCGCCTCGGACCCCGAATTGGCGTAGAACACATGGTCCATGTTCTCGGGGGCGATGCCGATCAGGCGGTTGGCAAGCTCGAACGCCTTGGGATGACCCATCTGGAAGGCGGGGGCGTAGTCGAGCTCCTCGGCCTGCTCCTGGATCGCCTTCACGATCTTCGGGCGCTTGTGGCCCGCGTTGCAGCACCAGAGGCCCGCGGTCCCGTCGAGCACCTGGCGGCCGTCCTGGGTCGTGTAGTGCATCCCCTCGGCCGCCACGAACATCCGCGGTGCCGCCTTGAACTGCCGGTTCGCGGTGAACGGCATCCAGAAGGCGCGCAAATCGTTGGGGTTCGAGGCGCGGCGGTCGGCCATGGTACTCTCCCGGGGGGGGTGGTCGCGTGACGGTACCAGAGTGTCTAGGGCGGTCAAGGCCATGTTGACCAAGCGGTCAAAGCGGCCGATGCTCCGCCGCCCCGAGACCCCGCCGAAGCCGGAGAGCGTAATGAGCGAGCCGCCGCGAAAGCCCAAGACGCGCATCCAGCGGGAAAACGCGGGCCGGATCCTCGATGCGGCGCTCGAGGTCTTTTCGCGCGAGGGGTTCCGCGGCACCACGCTCGACCAGATCGCCCTCGAGGCCGGGATGTCCAAGCCCAACCTGCTCTACTATTTCCGCTCGAAAGAGGAAGTCTATCGCGCCGTGCTCGACCACACGCTGCAGGATTGGCTCGAGCCCCTGCGCCAGATGCGGGCCGATGGCGACCCGGTGACCGAGATCCGCGGCTACCTCCAGCGCAAGCTCGAGCTTGCCCGGGATTTCCCGCGCGAATCGCGGCTCTTTGCCAACGAGATGCTGCGGGGGGGAGATCTGGTGCGCGACGAGCTGACCGGGCCGCTGCGCGCGCTGGTCGAGGAAAAGGCCGGGGTGATCCGCGGCTGGATCCGCGCCGGACGCCTCGCCCCCCACGACCCGCGCCATCTCATCTTCGCCATCTGGGCCACGACCCAGCACTACGCCGATTTCGACGTCCAGGTCCGCGCGGTCCTGGGCGAGGAGGGCGAGGGCCGCTTCCACGACGCGGCCCGGTTCCTGGACACGCTCTTCTTCCACGGGCTCAGGCCGCGGTGACCTCGGTGGTGGCCGCGCCCGATGGACCCCGGCGAAGGCACACGACGTCGCCGGAGCAGAGCGCAAAGTCCATTTCGAACGCCTGATTGAGAAGCTGCCGCAGGAGCGTGCTCGTCTTGCCGTTTCCGATGATCCCTGGATGCAGTTCCAGGCAGATCTTGGAGATCGAACTGAGATCCGCTCCGGAAAGGATGTCCGCCTCCGCACCCTCCACGTCCATCAACAGAGCCGTCGGGTTGTGGGTTTTCACGAGATCCGCAAACCGCCGCGCCGGCACGGTAATCTCCCGCCCGCCCGGCGTATCGGAAAACACCGAACTGCGACAAAAGTTGTCGTGAAGAAAGAACGATACCTCCGATCGCTGATAGGCATCAGGAACCACGGCGGCAGTCTCCACCGATGTGCTTACCCGATTGAGCGCGAAGTTCCGTTTGATCTGATCGACATTGACCGGGTTCGCCTCGTAGACCGCGACGTTCTGATCGCCGACGACCCGTCCCGCCAGAAGGCCGCTAAGCCCGATCCCACCCCCGATATCGAGCACGCGGTCGCCGGACGACAGAAAGCTTGCGATGGCCTTCGCCTCCGACACTTCGTAGTTGCCCTTGAGCACGAGTTCTATCAGGCGGGGGGACCATCTTGCGAAATCTACAAATATGTCCACGCCATGTAGGGACACCGAACTTGGCCGGGTGACCTTACGGTAACGAAACAAAAACTCTTTCGAAATTCGCTTGGCTATACGCATGATGTCCCCTCCGAGATCAGCAGATGCGTGTAAACTAAGCGACGATTTCCCGTCATGCGTGTCCTACGCCACCAACATACGGTACGGGCACGTGGGATTTGGATAGCCCGGATCGCGGCAGCGGCCAAGCCGAAAGACGGGTTCGCACGGCAGCTGGAAACTTGGCCCTTGTCATTCCCGACAAATATCGTAAGGTATGGGACCACGCCTAGCTAGCCTGGCCGCAGGTGCCAGTCGAGCCCGGATCCTGCGACCAGCTACAGGGAACCGCGCCCATGACCGCCATCGACGCCTGTCGCACTGCCTTGTGTCCGCCCCGTGCGCACCCGGCGCCTCCGCCTCCCGCCCCGTCCCGCCCGAGCGTGCTCGAGATCGCGGAGCGGGCCGAGGCGTGGTGCCTGCCGGACCTGTCGCTCGAGGCCTGGCTTGACCGGCAGGAGCGGCGGGCATGATCCCGGTTGCGCCCCAGACCTGGGTGCCCGCCCAGCCCCCCGCCGCGGAGATCCCCGTCCACGAGGCGGTCACGCTGACCGAAGGTGGGCGCGAGGCGCGCATCCGCCTGGGCACCGCGGTCTACACGCTGCGCATCACCCGACAGGGCAAGCTGATCCTGACGAAGTGACACCCGATCTGCGCCCCTCGACCAGGGGCGCAGGGGGGGCAGCCGGGCGATGTTCGCCGGGCCCCATCGGGCCTGGCCGAGGGCGGGGCATCCGGCGTCGCGCGCCGCGCCCTTCAGGATGCCCGGCCGCCCCCGATCGCCGCTGCGGGGGTGGCCATGCGGCTTTCCGGTGGGGCGGCCCCAGCCGTGGGGCCGGACGCGCCGCCCCGGCCATGCCGCCTGCGGCGCTGGTGCGCTGATCCGGACCGGGCGGTGGTGGACCCCGACCCGGGCGGCGCTTACGCTCGGTGCACCATGATCGACAAGCTCGAGCTCTTTCTCGCCCTCGCCCGTACCCGGCATTTCGGCCGTGCGGCCGAGGAATCGGGCGTGGCACAGCCCACGCTGTCGGCCGCGATCCGCGCGCTCGAGGATCAGCTCGGCGTCGTGCTCGTGCAGCGCGGCGCGCGGTTCCAGGGCCTGACGCCTGAAGGGCAGCGGGTGCTCGAATGGGCGCGCCGCATCGTGGGCGACGCCCGCACGATGCGCGAGGAGATGCGCGCGGCGCGGACCGGGCTGACCGGGCATCTGCGGATTGCCGCGATCCCCACCGCACTGGCGATGGTCCCGCGCCTGACGGGCCCGTTCCGGCTGCGCCACCCGCATGTCACGTTCTCGATCGCGTCGCGCAGTTCCATCGAGGTGCTCGCGCTGCTGGCGAATTTCGAGATCGACGCCGGGATCACCTATCTCGACCACGAACCGCTCGGCCGGGTCGCGGCTGTCCCGATCTATGACGAACGCTACCACCTGATCACGGCCCGGGACCGCGCGCTCGGCGCGCGCGCCGGGGTGACCTGGGCCGAGGTCGCGGCCCTGCCGCTCTGTCTCCTGACCCCCGACATGCAGAACCGCCGCATCCTGAACCGCCACCTGGCCGAGGCGGGGGCGACGGTCTCCCCGACGCTCGAATCGAACTCGATGATCGCGCTGTTTGCCCATGTCCGCGTCGGGCCCTGGGCCAGCATCATGCCGCGCGATCTCGCCGATACGCTGGGGCTTGCCGAGCCGCTCTGCGCCATTCCCATCGGCAGCCCGGACGTGCACCACCGGGTCGGCGTGGTGGCGGTGGAGCGCGAGCCCCATGCGCCGCTCGTGTCGGCCCTGCTGCACGAGGCGCGGTTGATAGGAAAATCCGATCACTCGACGGATCCCGCGCCTTGATCGGCGGGGCGATTGCCCCGATCTTTCCATCCTGTGGAAACGTGGAGGCCCGGCATGGGCGACGCCGTGCGCGCACGGGTGGCGGAGATCGTGGCGGCCGAAGCCGGGCGCGATGGTCCGCTGCTGCCGATCCTGAACCGCGTTCAGGCTGAGTTCGGCCATGTGCCGCGCGATGTGCTTCCCGACATCGCCGCGGCGCTCAACATCAGCCGCGCCGACATCCACGGAGTGGTAACATTCTATCACGATTACAAGGACGCGCCCCAGGGTCGGACGATCGTCCGCCTCTGCCGGGCCGAGGCTTGCCAGGCCATGGGTGGGCGTGCGGTGGCAGCCGAGGTGCAGGCCGCCCTCGGGCTCGGCTGGGGCGAGACCACGCCCGACGGTGCCGTGACGCTGGAGGCGGTCTATTGCCTCGGCCTCTGCGCCTGTGCCCCCGCGGCCATGATCGGGGCAGAGGTTCTGGGCCGCGTCGACGCCGAGGCCGTGCTGGCCGCGGTCAGCCGATGATCGTGGTCCGCGTGCCCCGCGATGCGGCAGCGCTTGCGCTTGGGGCAGATAGCGTGGCCCGCGCCTTCGCACGCGCGGGGGCCGAGGTGATCCGCACCGGATCGCGCGGGCTGGTCTGGCTGGAACCGATGGTGGAGGTCGAGGGCGAGGGCGGCCGCGTCGCCTACGGCCCCGTGCGGCCGGCCGACGTGGCGGGGATTCTGGCCGAGGGTCCCGCGCACCCGCTCCATCTCGGCGACCCTGCGGCGATCCCGTTCCTCGCGCGCCAGACCCGCCTGACCTTCGCGCGCTGCGGCGTGATCGATCCGTTCAGCCTGGCGGAGTACCGCGCCCATGGTGGCCTGCGCGGGCTCGACGCCGCCCGGGCCGCCCCGGGCGAGATCGTCCGCATCGTGACCGACAGCGGCCTGCGCGGCCGGGGCGGCGCGGGGTTTCCGACCGGCGTCAAATGGAAGACCGTGGCCGACACGCCGGCGGGCCAGAAATACATCGTCTGCAACGCCGACGAGGGCGACAGCGGGACGTTTGCCGACCGGATGATCATGGAGGGCGACCCCTTCGTGCTGATCGAGGGCATGGCGATCGCGGCCCTCGCCGTCGGTGCGCGCCGGGGCTACGTCTACATCCGCTCGGAATACCCCCACGCCATCGCGACGATGGAGGCCGCGGTGGCCATCGCCCGGGCCGAGGGCATGCTCGACGGCTTTGACATCGAGATCCGCGTGGGTGCGGGCGCCTATGTGTGCGGCGAGGAGACGGCGCTGCTGGAGAGCCTCGAGGGCAAGCGTGGCCAGGTCCGTGCGAAGCCGCCGCTGCCCGCGATCCAGGGCCTGTTCGGGCGGCCCACGGTCATCAACAACGTGATCTCGCTCGCCTCCGTCCCCATCATCCTCGATCGCGGCGCCGCCCATTACCGCGATTTCGGCATGGGCCGGTCGCGCGGCACGATCCCGATCCAGATCGCGGGCAATGTGAAGCGCGGCGGCCTGTTCGAGGCGGCGTTCGGCCTGACCCTGGGCGAGATCGTCCACGACATCGCGGGTGGCACCGCATCGGGCCGCCCGGTCAAGGCGGTGCAGGTCGGCGGCCCGCTCGGCGCCTACTTCCCCCCCGCCCTCTTCGACACGCCGTTCGACTACGAGGCGTTCGCCGCCCGCGACGGGCTGATCGGCCATGCCGGGATCGTCGTCTTCGACGACACCGCCGACATGCTCGACCAGGCGCGCTTCGCCATGGAGTTCTGCGCGATCGAGAGATGCGGGAAATGCACCCCCTGCCGGATCGGCTCGACCCGCGGGGTCGAGGTGATTGACCGCATCGCCGCGGGGGCGGACGAGATCCCGCTCCTGACCGACCTCTGCCAGACGATGAAGTACGGCTCGCTCTGCGCGCTCGGCGGGTTCACGCCCTATCCCGTGATGAGCGCGCTCACCCATTTCCCGGGCGATTTCCGCCCCCGCATCGCCGAGGCCGCCGAATGACCCAGATGTTCCGGATGCCCGATGATTTCGGCACACCTGCGTCGCGGGCTACAGCCTCGGTCACCCTGACGGTCGACGGCCGGGCGATCACGGTGCCCGAGGGGACCAGCGTGATGCGTGCCGCCGCCGAGGCGGGGATCGCGGTCCCGAAGCTCTGCGCGACCGACATGGTCGATGCCTTCGGCTCCTGCCGCCTCTGCCTGGTGGAGATCGAGGGGCGCAACGGCACCCCCGCCTCCTGCACTACACCGGTCACGGCGGGGATGGTCGTGCACACCCAGACCCCGCGGCTCAAGACCCTGCGGCGGGGGGTGATGGAGCTCTACATTTCCGACCACCCGCTCGACTGCCTGACCTGTGCGGCCAACGGCGATTGCGAGCTTCAGGACATGGCGGGCGCCGTCGGCCTGCGCGACGTGCGCTATGCGCCGGGTGCCAACCATGTCAGCCCCCGCGCGGGCGGGGCGGAGAACTTCCGCTTCCTCCCCAAGGACGAGAGCAACCCCTACTTCACCTATGACCCGTCGAAATGCATCGCCTGCTCGCGCTGCGTGCGGGCCTGCGCCGAGGTGCAGGGGACCTTCGCGCTGACCATCGAGGGGCGCGGCTTCGACAGCCGCGTGTCGGCGGGGATGCACGAGGCGTTCATGGACAGCGAATGCGTGTCCTGCGGCGCGTGCGTCCAGGCCTGTCCGACGGCAACGCTGATGGAGAAATCCGTCATCGAGATCGGCACGCCCGAGCATTCGGTCGTGACCACCTGCGCCTATTGCGGCGTGGGGTGCAGCTTCAAGGCCGAGATGCGCGGCGACGAGCTGGTGCGCATGGTCCCCTACAAGGACGGCAAGGCCAACCGCGGCCATTCCTGCGTGAAGGGCCGCTTCGCCTGGGGCTACGCCACCCACAGGGACCGCGTGCTGAAGCCGATGATCCGCGCCAGGATCACCGACCCCTGGCGCGAGGTGAGCTGGGAGGAGGCGATCGCCCATGTCGCGTCCGAGTTCCGCCGCATCCAGGCGAAATACGGCACCCGCTCGGTCGGCGGCATCTCCTCGTCGCGGTGCACCAACGAGGAAACCTTCCTGGTCCAGAAGCTGGTGCGGGCCGGCCTCGGCAACAACAACATCGATACCTGTGCC
>JANNOT010000379.1:0-9259 GCA_031399375.1 Paraoceanicella sp. | reverse complement strand
TGCAGGACGTGCAGCCGGTATTCGGCCCGGGCGGACCCGGCGAGCAGGGCGAATGCCGCGGCGGCGGTCAGGCATCGGGCGATCATCGGCGCACTCCTGTCGGTGGACGGGGCAGAGCCTGGGTGCCCGACCCCGGGGCGTCAAGCCTGCCCCGCCCGCGTGACGCGGGCATGACTAGCCCATGGCGCGGCCCTACCCCTCGCGCCGGTAATGGGTGACGAGCCGGTAATCCTTGCGCGGCCCCTCCACCCGCCATTCCGCGCGCCAGTGGTGCGGGTCGGCGAGGTGGTAGGTCACGTCGTAGCGGTCGGGATCGCAGTGATGGGTCGCCACCGACACGTCAGCCCGCGGGTCGAATGCGTGAAAGAACCGCCCGTCGTCGAAGGCTATCTCAACCCGGTCGGGGGCGGGAAAGCTCCAGCGATAGGTGCGGCTCGCCCGCAGCGTCAGCCCGCCCAGCGTCAGCTCGCCCGCCTCGGCATAGGCCAGCGCGCCGGGCACCGGCGAGAAGCTCGCCCAGCCGATCAGCCGCCCGGTCCAGCCCGCATCAAAATCATGGATGTGCCGGTCAAGCCGCCAGTGGCCCTGAAACCGCGCCGCCGCATCCGTTGCGTTTTCCATGCCCCGCTGATACCCCGCCCCCGAACCTGCGAGCAACCAGCCTGCGACCAACCGTCCGGAGGGGCCGATGATCCCGCGCTATTCCCGCCCCGAGATGGTGGAGATCTGGTCGCCGCAGCGCCGGTTCCGCATCTGGTTCGAGATCGAGGCCCATGCCTGCGACGCGCAGGCCGCGCTTGGCGTCATTCCGCCCGATGCCGCCGCCGCGGTCTGGCGCGCGCGTGACGTGGAGTTCGACGTGGCCCGGATCGAGGAGATCGAGGCGGTCACTCGGCATGACGTCATCGCCTTTCTGACCCATCTTGCCGAGCATGTGGGCGACGCGGCGCGCTTCGTCCATCAGGGCATGACGTCGTCGGACGTGCTCGACACCTGCCTTGCGGTGCAACTGACCCAGGCGGCGGACCTGCTGCTGGCGGGGATGGATCGGGTGCTCGCGGCGTTGCGGGCGCGGGCGATGGAGCACCGGTTGACCCCCTGCATCGGGCGCAGCCACGGCATCCATGCCGAACCCGTCACCTTCGGCTTCAAGCTCGCCCAGGCCTATGCCGAATTCGCCCGCGGCCGGGCGAGGCTCGTGGCCGCGCGGGCCGAGGTGGCGACCTGCGCCATATCGGGCGCCGTGGGCACCTTTGCCACCATCGACCCCGCGGTCGAGGCGCATGTGGCCAAGATGCTTGGCCTCACGCCCGAGCCGATCTCGACCCAGGTGATCCCGCGCGACCGGCATGCGGCGTTCTTCGCCACGCTCGGCGTGATCGCAGCCTCCATCGAGCGGATCGCGACCGAGATCCGCCATCTCCAGCGCACCGAGGTCCGCGAGGTCGAGGAGTACTTCTCCCCCGGGCAGAAGGGGTCGTCTGCCATGCCGCACAAGCGCAACCCGGTCCTGTCGGAGAATCTGACGGGCCTCGCCCGGCTGATCCGCAGTGCGGTCACGCCCGCGATGGAGAACGTGGCGCTCTGGCACGAGCGCGACATCTCGCATTCCTCGGTCGAACGGGGCATCGCCCCCGATGCGACGATCACGCTCGACTTCGCGCTCCACCGCCTCGCAGGTCTGGTCGAGCGGCTGGTGGTCTATCCCGCGGCGATGCAGCGCAACCTCGACGCGACCCAGGGGCTGGTGCATTCCCAGCAGATCCTGCTGGCCCTGACCCAGAAGGGGCTGAGCCGCGAGGACGCCTATGCGCTCGTCCAGCGCAACGCCATGAAAGTGTGGGAGGCGGGGGCGGATTTCCGCACCGAGCTGCGTGCCGACCCGGAGCTGCGCGCGGCGCTGTCGGAGGGGGAGATCGACGCGCTTTTCGAGCTCGGCCACCACCTGCGCCACATCGACACGGTTTTCGCTCGCGTGTTCGGCGTCTGATCCGTGGCGGCCTGGATCACCGAGATCATCGTCGCCTGGGGCCCGCTCGGGGTCGCGTTCCTGATGTTTCTCGAGAACCTCTTTCCCCCCATACCGTCCGAGGTGATCCTGCCGCTCGCGGGGGCCGAGGCGGCGCGGCAGGGCCTGTCGGTGCCAGTCATGATCGCGGCGGCCACGGCCGGGGCGCTGGCGGGCGTCACCGCCTGGTTCTGGGTCGCGCGCGCGGTCGGAAAGCTGCGGGTGCTGTCGCTCACCCGTCGTTTCGGCCGCATCCTGACGCTGACACCGGCGGACGTGGAGCGGGCCGATGGCTGGTTCACGCGCCACGGCCATCTTGCCGTGCTTTTCGGCCGGCTGATCCCGACTGTGCGCACGCTGATCTCGGTCCCGGCGGGACTCTCGCGGCTGTCGCTGGGGCGGTTCCTGATCTATTCGGCCATCGGGACCTTTGCCTGGTCCGCGCTCCTGATCCTGGCCGGGGTCTGGCTCGGCCAGCAGAGCGGCGCGGTGGAACGCTGGATCAATCCGGTGGCCGACGGAGTGCTTCTGCTCGCAATTGCGGTCTACGTTTGGCGGTTGCTCACATTTCGGCGATGACGCCATCCCGTCACCTAAATGTGACGCGCGATCCCTAGCGTCGGGCGGCCGCACCCGCGCGGCTGCGTCCTACGCCGAGGAGACCGTCATGACACCCTATCGCCTCATCGCGCCCGCGATCCTCGCGGTCCTCCCCCTCGCCGCCCCGGCCCAGATCGTGGGATCGGTCGGCGGCTACATGAATTTCGGCGCGGGCTACAGCTCGGACATCGGAACCGGCGCCGACGGCAAGGTGGGGATCATCCGCGACGGCGAGATCCACCTTGGCGCGATGGGCAAATCCGACAACGGCCTGACATTCCGCGTGCGGGTGGAGCTCGAAGCCTTCACCACAACCGACCAGATCGACGAGAACTTCGCGACGGTCGAAGGTGGGTTCGGTCGGTTCGTCGTGGGCGGCAATGACAGTGCCGCCAACGAGGTGGGTGGCGTCGGCGGGCTGCGCTCGACCTTTCCCATCACGTACTTCGACGAGGACTTTACCCTGACCCCGGCCAGCACCGGCGGCTACCTGGGCGAGAACTCCGACGGGATCGGCATCCGCTACGACACGAACAAGCTGCTCGGGCCGATCGTTCTCGGCGTGTCCTACATCCCCGATGTCGGCGTGGACAGCGCAAACGACAGCCTGTTCGCGTTCAGCGAGACATCGAGCCCGACCGCAGCCCAGCAGTACAGCTTTGGCGGCAGCTACAAGGACAAGATCGGCGAGGTGGGTCTCGAGGTCGGGATCGGCTATGTCCGCAACACCGAGGATTGGAACGGCTTCCATGGCGGGGCCACCGTCAGCATCCCGGTGGGCGACGCGAAGGTGAGCCTCGGCGGCGTCTACGAATTCATCGACGACGACAACGGCGACGACATCCAGCGCTATGCGGTCGGGCTCGACTACACCACCGGACCCTGGAGCGTGGGCGGCGGCTATTACGGCTGCACGGACGACGCCGCGTCGTTCGGTGTGCGCTGCAATCTCGGCAACGGATCTGGGGGCGAGACGGAACAGCGCGCAAGCCTGGGCGTGAGCTACGCCATCATGCCGGGGGCCAAGGCAATCGGGGTCGTCGAATACGGCGACAACGATACGGATGACGGCGTCGCGGTCGCGGGGCTGATCGCGATCAATTTCTGAGCCGCGCGCATCCGATCGGCGTATTGCTTCGTAAAGCAGTGGACTGGAAGGCTGAACCCGCCATGTCGCGCCGCCCCGTGGCGGCGCCCCACCCCGCGAAAGGATCGCCCCGATGCGCATCGTCCGCCGAGCCGCCCTGGCCCTGACCGTGTCGGGCCTTGCCCTCGCGGTCTTAACCCTGGCCCTCGGCGTCGCTGCCATGCCCCGTCCCGCGGCGGCTGCGGATGCCCACATGTTCCGCTTTGCCGCGATCGAGGGGGGGGAGATCGATCTGGCCAGCTTCCGGGGCAAGCCGGTGCTGGTGGTCAACACCGCGTCACTCTGCGGCTATGCCGACCAGCTCGGCACCCTCCAGGAGCTCTACGACGCCTATGGCGGCGATCTGGTGGTGCTCGGCGTGCCATCGGACGATTTTCGGCAGGAACTGTCCACGGGCAAGGAAGCCAAGGCCTATTGCGAGGTCAATTTCGGCGTCACGTACCCGATGACCGAGATCACCCATGTCCGGGGAACCAAGGCCCACCCCTTCTACCGCTGGGCGAAATCCGCAGGCGGGGCCTCGGCCGAACCGCGCTGGAACTTTCACAAGCTGCTGATCGGTCCGGGGGGAGAGTTCGTGGCGGCGTTTCCGACCGCGACCGAACCCGACGCCCCCGCCGTGCGGGCCGCGATCGACACGCTGCTTTCCCGCGTCGCAGGGTGACGCAGCGCACTTTCAACATCGCAGCAACGTGAAATGGTCATGTCAGAGAGGCGGCGTATCAGCGTCGTCCGATGACAGGGAAAATCCCATGCGCCCGAACGAACAGACCTTCTGGATCACCGCAGCCGTCCTGGGCTGGGGGCTGCTCACGATCGTGTCGGCCGTGAGCAACTTCGTCACCGTCTGAGGGTGCGGCGCCGCCGTCAGACCTCGTTCATCAGCTGATCCTTCGCGACCGCGCGAAGCTCGGCCATCTTGGCGCGCAGCGTCGCGGCATCCGCCCGCCCGCCCAGGTCGGCGGACACCTTGCGGAACACATCCTCGTCACCCGATTCCTGGAAATCGGCCGCCACAACCGTCATCGCGTAGGCTGTCGCCTCGTCCCCCGACAGTCCCATCAGGCCCGCGGCCCAGAGCCCCAGCAGCTTGTTGCGCCGCGCCTCGGCCTTGAACTGCATCTCGGCGTCATGGGCGAACTTGTTCTCGAACGCCTTTTCTCTGTTGTCGAACGTGGTCATCGGCAGCTCTCCGTCCTGGGGGGGCAGGCCCGCGCCCGGGCCTCGGTGGGCGATGACATAGGCGGGCGCGCGGCACCTGTATAGGGGCCCGATCGCCCGTCGCCCCGCCGGGCATGACGGCTTGCCCCACCACCGCTTTGGGCCTATAGACCGCAGTTCGACAGGGGTGGCGCTGCACGCCCCCCTATCCCTGTGACCCGGAGATCGAGATGGCCCGCCGCAGAATGGTTTATGAGGGCAAGGCGAAGATCATGTACGAGGGTCCCGAGCCCGGCACGCTGATCCAGTATTTCAAGGACGACACGACGGCCGGCGACGGGGCCAAGAAGGAAGTGGTCGAGGGCAAGGGCGTCCTGAACAACCGCATCTCCGAGCACATCATGACCGGGCTGAACGGAATCGGCGTGCCCACCCATTTCATCCGCCGCCTGAACATGCGCGAGCAGCTGGTGCGCGCGGTGGAGATCGTGCCGCTCGAGATCGTCGTGCGCAACGTGGCCGCGGGCAGCATCTCCACGCGCCTTGGGATCGAGGAGGGCACCCAGCTCCCCCGCCCGATCATCGAGTTCTACTACAAGGACGACGCACTCCACGATCCCATGGTGACCGAGGAGCATATCGTCGCGTTCAACTGGGCGACCCAGCAGGACATCGATGACATGATCTCGCTGGCCCTGCGGGTGAACGATTTCCTCGCGGGCATGATGATGGGCGTCGGCATCCGGCTGATCGACTTCAAGGTCGAGGTGGGCCGCGTCTACGAGGGCGATTTCCAGCGCCTGATCATCGCGGACGAGATCAGCCCCGACAGCTGCCGCCTGTGGGACGTGAAGACGGGCGAGAAGCTCGACAAGGACGTGTTCCGCCGCGATCTCGGCAATGTGTCGGACGCCTATACCGAGGTGGCGCGCCGCCTGGGAATAATGCCTGCCGCAAGCGAGAGCATGGACGGCAAGTCCGGGCCCAAGCTGGTGCACTGATGAGGGCGCGGGTTGCGGTCACGCTCAAGGCCGGGGTGCTCGATCCCCAGGGTGACGCGGTCCGCCATGCCCTCGGGACCCTCGGGTTCGCGGGCATCACCGGCGTGCGCCAGGGAAAGTTGATCGAGATCGACCTGGCCGAGACCGACCCCGCCGCCGCCGAGGCCGCGGTGCGCGCCATGTGCGACACGCTCCTGGCCAATCCCGTGATCGAGACCTATCGGGTGGAGATCGTCTGAGCGATGCGCGCGGGCGTGATCGTCTTTCCCGGCTCCAACTGCGACCGCGACCTTGCCATGGCGCTCCATCGCGCCTCGGGGCGCCCTGCCGACATGGTCTGGCACAAGGCGACGGCGCTGCCCGCGGGCCTCGACCTCGTGGCGCTGCCGGGTGGGTTTTCCTTTGGTGATTATCTGCGATGCGGGGCCATTGCGGCGCGCGCGCCCATCATGCGGGCGGTCGTCGATTTCGCCGCGGCGGGCGGCCATGTGCTCGGCATCTGCAACGGGTTTCAGGTGCTGATCGAGGCGGGGCTCCTGCCGGGCGCCCTGATGCGCAACGCGGGCCTCACCTTCGTCTGCCGCGACGTGCATCTTCGGGTGGAAACGGCGGCGAGCGCGTTCACCGCGGGCTACCAGGCCGGGGCGGTCCTGCGCGTGCCGGTGGCGCATCATGACGGGAACTATGTGGCCGGGGCAGAGACACTCGCCACGCTGCGCGCCGAGGACCGCGTCGCGTTTCGCTACGCAGCACCCGACGGCACCACTGCGCCCGGCGCCAACCCCAACGGCGCGCAGGACGATATCGCGGGGATCCTCAGCACCAACCGGCGCATCCTGGGGATGATGCCCCACCCCGAGCGGCGGGCCGACCCTGCCCTGGGGCGGCCGGACGGTGCGACGCTCTTCGCGTCGCTCGCCCAGGCGCTGGTCGCCGCCTGACCCGGGCCCGTCGGTCGGGCGGCGGGGCGCGTCGGTCCTGGCGCCGCCCGCAACCTCAGAACCAGATCGTGCGCCCGTCCTCGCGCCCGGCATAAAGGCCCGCGACCTGGGCGCCGTATCCGTTGTAGATCACGGTCGGGATGCGCTCGTTGGTCGCGAGCACGCGCTCGCTCGCCTGGCTCCAGCGCGGGTGCGCCACATCGGGGTTCACGTTGGCCCAGAAGCCGTACTCGCTCGCCTGGAGCTGCTCCCAGAAACTCAACGGCTGTTCCTCGACAAAGCTGATCCGGCTGATCGATTTCCCGGACTTGAAGCCGTATTTCCACGGCACATGGACGCGCAGCGGGGCGCCAAAGCTCTTGTGCAGCACCTTGCCATAGGCGCCGACGACCATGAAGGGCAGTTCGTTGACCGCCTCCTCGATCGAGAGCCCCTCGACATAGGGCCACGGATACCAGCCCGACGCCTGCCCCGGCGCGATCTCGGGATCGAGGAACGTCTCGAACCGCACGTACTTTGCCCCCGACAGCGGTGCGGCGAGGGCGACGAGCGCCGAAAGCGGGAAGCCGATCCAGGGCACGGTCATCGACCACGCCTCGACACAGCGGTGGCGGTAGACCCGTTCCTCGACGGGCATCCGGGCGATCAGGTCGGCCACGTCGATGGTGATGGGTTTTTCGACCATCCCGTCAATGGTCAGGGCCCAGGGCGCGGGCTGGAGCGCCTCGGCGGCCTCGGCGATGTCCTTGGATCCGCCGAACTCGTAGAAATTGTTGTAGGACACATTCAGCGCCTCGTCGGTCACCGGGCGGCCGGGATCGGCATAGGCGGGATTGCGCGCAGGCGTGGGGGCAAAGGGTGCCTGTCCGGCCTGGGCGCGCGCCCCTCGCGGCAGCGCCGCGATCACCCCCGCCCCGATCAGGCCGCCCATCAGGCGGCGGCGATCGAGATAGACCGCCTCGGGCGTCGCGGCCGTCTCGGGCAGGTACCAGTCGGGTCGGCGATGGTAGCGCATGGGGGCCCTCCTGTGGCCTATCGGAGGTAGGGTCTGTTCGGACATCCGTCCAATCAAAGCGGCTTGAGGCCCTGTAACGATACCCGTAGACTTCGCGTCCATGGCGCAGCCTGTCCGCCCCCCGCAGCCCGCACCCGACGACGGGCGCACGCCGCTGATCCTGCGGGTGATTGCGGGGGCGGGGATCCTGCTGGCGATCCTGTTCCTCTGGGCCAGCCACGGCTACCTGACGGACCGCTACAGCGAGGATCTGCGCAACCGCGCCAACATCCGCGCGGCAATCTACAATGGCAGCCTCGTGAACGTGCTGGAGCGCCATCAGCTCATTCCGTATGTCCTGTCCCGCGACCAGGCGCTGATCGACGCCCTGATCGTGGGGCAATACGCCATGACCTCGGCCCGGCTGATCGGGGTGAACACCGAGCTGCGGGCCCAGAACGTGATCCTGATGGACCGGGAGGGGCGGATCGTCGCGTCCTCCGACCGCCGCCTGCTCGGCACCTCGCGCGCAGACCGGCCCTATTTCCGCGAGGCGGCGCGGGCGAACGGCACGATCTTCGCCGCGACCGGCGTGGCAGAGCGCGACCTCGGCTTTCACTTCGCCCATCCCGTGCGGCTGGGGGGCCAGCTTCTGGGGGTGATCGCGGTGCAGGTGAACCTCGGCGAGCTCGAGGCGACCTGGGCGCGGGATTCGGGGCGGGTGTTCGTCACCGATGCCGAGGACGTGGTGATCCTGTCGTCGCATCCCGACTGGCGCTACCGCCTGCTGACCCCGCTGCTCGAGGAGGCGCGGATGGCGCTCCTGCGCTCGCGCAGGCTGGGCGGGCTCGAGGTGCTGCCGATGGACTGGATCGGCACCGGCCAGCAGGTCAGCATCGACGGCGCAAGCTTCGTGCGCCGGGACGTCGCGATCGGGTTCCGCGGCTGGACGCTGAACTACCTCGCCCCGCTCGAGGAGGTGCAGGCGCGGGTGAATGCGGTGATCGCGTTCGAGGTGATGCTGCTCGCGCTTTTCGCCGCCCTGATCTTCTGGATCAATTCCAAGCGCGCCTGGCGGCGGTTCCTGCTGCTCAAGGCCGAATCGGTCGAGCTGCGCGACCTCAACCGCCGCCTCTCCGACGAGATCGTCGAGCGCCGCCGGGTGGAGCAGACACTGGCGCGGGCGGAGCAGAGCCTGCAACAGGCGAGCAAGCTCGCGGCGCTCGGCCAGATGTCGGCGGCGGTCAGCCACGAGCTGAATCAGCCGCTCGCCGCCATGCGGACCTACATCGCGGGCGCGCGGCTTTTGATCGAACGCGGGCGGCTGACCGAGGCCAACACCTCGATCCAGCGCATCGACGACCTGATCGGCCGCATGGCCTCGCTGACCCGCCAGCTCAAATCCTT
>JANNOT010000371.1:0-15581 GCA_031399375.1 Paraoceanicella sp. | reverse complement strand
AGCGGGCTGGTCCCGATATCGCCATAGACGACCCCGACGGATCCCAGCGTCAGTTTCCAGAACCCGCTCGAGGGGTGTCCTTGCTCTGGCGCAGCGGCGACCGATCGGGACATGCGTGGCTCTTGGGCTATTGCCGGGAGGTCTTCATACGCCCGACGCTGCGGTGCGGCAAGCCGAACCCGGCCCTAGCCCGCGCCCAGCAGCGTTCGGTCTAGCATCATGTGCACGCCCTTGACGGTGTTCACGGTCTGCGTGATCCGCAGATCGCCCGCCAGGCTGCACAACATGTACGCATCGTCGCGCGAAATCCCCGTGCGCGCGACGATCAGGGCGATCATCTGCCGCAGGGCGATCTTTGCCGCCTCGTCCAGGCTGGGATCGAGACCCATGGTGATGACGTGGCGCGGCGTCTCGGCCATCGGCAGGTCGAGCGTCATGTCCGCCCGCCGGGTCAGGCGGAACCGTCCGCTGAGCGCAGTCTCGATCGCCGTCACGTTCACCTCGCCATCGCCCTGCGCCCCGTGCCCGTCGCCGCAGGAAAAGAGCGCCCCCGGGACGTGCACGGGAAGATAAAGCGTGGTGCCCGCCACCAGTTCCTTGTTGTCGAGATTGCCGCCATGGGCGCGCGGCATGATCGAGCTGATCCGGCCCCACGCGGGCGGCGGCGCGACCCCCATCACGCCGAAGAAGAGCGACAGCGGCAGGGTCAGCCCCCAGGACAGCGTCGCCGTCCCCGCCGCGGCGTCGAGCGGGATGTTGACGACCCGGGGCGTCTCGAACTCTCCCGGCAGGGTGCCGTAGAGCGGGTGGATCATGTTCCACCCCCAGTCCTGGCGGAGCGCCACGTCGAGGATGTCGACCTGGAGCACCTCGCCCGGCAGGGCGCCGGCCACGCCGACCGGGCCGGTCAGGATGTGACCCGGAACCATCCGGGGGGTCAGGGCATGGATCTCGTAGAGCTCGGGGGGCACGTGGAAGCCGGGCGGGGGCAGGTGCGCCTCCTCACCCATCACGGTGTCGATCGTCACCTCTGCCCCGCTCTCCACCGTCAGGACGGGGGCGAGCGTCGCGTCGAAATAGCCCCAGTGGCAGGTCTCGACCGATGCGGGGACATGGGACCCGCTCATGCCCGGCGCCGCGCGCGCAGGGCCAGGAGGAAGAGCCCGCCCGCCAGCAGGAGCCCCGCGGCGGGAACCCGCACGAAGGTCACGTCCACGATGCCGATGGGGCGGTTCAGCAGGGGGTCGGGGCCGACCAGCAGCGATCCCGACAACCCGGTCCCGGGCAGGGGCGCGCCCGTCAGGGCATCGAACCGCAGCAGGGCGCCGATGTTGCCCTGGGTCAGATCAAAGCCGACGACGGCCAGATCCCCGTCGACGAAGGCAAGGTTGCCGATGAAATTGTTCGACGGGATCGTGCCGGTATAGTTCGTGTCGATCTCCGACAGCAGCGCCCCGCTGTCGGGATCATAGACCCGGACCCCGTTGGCGAAATCCGACGTCCAGATTGCCCCGTCCGCGCCGAGCGCGAGGCCGAGCAGGCTGACGAACCCGAAGAACGGCACGCTCGGCGTCGGCTGGGCGAGCAGTTCGCCCGCGCCGGTCGCGATGTCGTAGCGCAGAAGCTGGCTCGCCTGGCTGAACGACACGCTGCCATCGGGGTTCGCGACGCTGCCCTGGGTCGTGACGTAGAGCCTGCCGTCCCGGTCAAAGAGCAGGTCGTTCGGCCCGTTCAGCAGCCCCCCCGCCGTCCCGTCGCCGGACGCGAACACATCGACGAAGGCGCCCGTGACCGCGTCATAGCGCAGGATCTCGTCGGACCGGAAGCTCGCGACATAGAGCAGCCCATCCGGGCCGAAGGCAAAGCCGTAGGGGCGGCGCAGGCTGTCGCTGGTCGCGAAGACGTCGATGAAATCGCCCGTCCGCCCGTCATAGCGCAGAATCGCACCCGAGGTGTTCGTACCGCTCGAGACATAAAGATTTCCGTCCGGCCCGTAGTTGAGATCGTCGGGCGAGACCAGCCCCCCGCTGCCCGCCGCGATGAAGTCGCGCAGAACCTTGCCCTGCACGGTATCCACCAGGACGACGTTGTTGGAGGCGGTGTTGCCCACCAGCACGGCCGCCGGGGCCGAGAGGGGGAGGGTCAGCAGGGTCAGGATGCTCAGAATGGCGGCAATGCGGCCCACGGGGCGGTGCTCCTATGCAGATATCGCGTCAACGCGTCTAGCGTTGCGCGATTCTGCGGCAGTGGGCAAGGGCGCCGTTGCGGCCTCAGGCGGGCAGCCCACCGGCAACGCGGCGCGACCGCGCGAGGACGAACAGCGCGAGCATCAGGTTGAGCGCGTTCCACGCGATCCCGTTCAGGAAGGCGGCGGTATAGGAGCCGGTCTGGTCATAGACCCAGCCCGACATCCATCCCCCCAGCGCCATGCCGAGCACGGTGGCCATCAGGACCGCCCCGACCCGCCGCCCCGCCTCGGCCGCGGGCAGGTATTCCCGCACGATCAGCGCATAGCTCGGCACGATCCCGCCCTGGGACAGCCCGAAGATCAGCGAGACGACATAGAGCGACGTCAGCCCGTCGAACGGCAGGTAGAGGATCAGCGCGATCCCCTGGAGCGCCGACCCGATCAGGAGCGTGCGCACCCCCCCGAGCCGGTCCGCCAGCGCGCCCGAGGCGAGCCGGCTCACCACCCCGCCCGCCAGCATCAGCGACAGCATTTCCGCCCCCACGGCGGGCCCGTAGCCGAGATCGGCGCAGAAGGCGACGATATGGACCTGGGGCATCGACATGGCGACGCAGCAGGCGAGCCCGGCCAGGGCCAGCACTCCCTGGAGCTGCCGGGGCGTCAGGGTAATCTCGGCCCGCCGGTACCCGGTCGCCGCCGCGGCCGCCGCGTCCACCCCCGCAGGCAGCCTGCGGCGCAGGAGCAGTGCCAGCACCGGCAGCGCCACGGCAAGCGTCAGTGCGACGCCGAGATAGACGTCGCGCCAGCCCGCGCTCTGGATCGGCGCCTTGAGGATCAGCGGCCAGACCGCGCCGGCAAGGTAGTTGCCGCTGGCCGCCGCCGCGACCGCGATCCCCCGCCGCCGCAGGAACCAGCGCGAGATGTCCGCGATCACCGGGCCGAAACCCGCCGCGCTGCCGATGCCGATCATCACGCCCTGGGCGGCGACGAAGACGACCAGTCCCGGGGCGATGGCGGCCAGGGCGAATCCCGCGGCCTGGAGCAGCCCGGCCACGAAGAGCGTGGGGGCGATCCCGAAGCGGTCCACCAGACGGCCGCCGAGCAGGTTGCCGAGCGCGAAGCCGAGCATGGTCGCGGTGTAGGCGAGGGCCGCGTCGGCGCGGTCGGCGCCGAACTCCGCCTCGACCTGCGGAAGGACCAGGATCACGGCCCAGATCCCGACGCTGCCCACCGTCCCCGCGAGGACCGAGACCAGCAGGCGCAGCCAGGAGGATCGGCTGTCGAGGACCGAAGCGGGGGTCGGGGCGGGGCTCGGGGCGGGGTCTCTGGCGCGGCTCATGCCCCTTCCTAGCCCGCGACGCCCGGGGCTGTCGATCCGCTCACCCCCAGGCGAGCGCGGCGCGGTCCGCCCAGTACGCGGCGGGGTCGGCGGGCGGGACGCAGGACGCGGCCTCCTCCGCGATGTCGGGGGACAGGGCCTTCGCCCGCAGGTTCGCCGCCACCTGGACAGGGGTGGCGGCCCCGAGCAGGACGGTGCCGGCCCAGGGTTGGATCGCGGCGGCGGAAAGCGCGAGCGCATCGATCCCGACCCCTGCCCGGGCGGCGAGAATGCGCAGCGCCCCGGCGCCCGGGGCGTCCGATTGCGGACCCGCCAGCGCGCGATCCGTCAGACGGCCGTTCGCCAGCGCCTCCTTCACGATCACCCGCAGCCCCGCGGCCGCGGCACGGGCCAGCGCCGGGGCGGCCGCCCGTTCCCAGAGGTTCCACGTCGCCTGGACTGCGCCGAAGAGCGGCCTGCCCCCGGGCGCGAGGCGCAAGGCCGCGTCGATCGTCTCGCCCTGCCCGGGGCCGGAGGTGGAAAATCCCACCATCATCCCCGAATCGCGCACCCGCGCGAGGGCATCCAGAAGCCGCGCATCGTCGAACGCGCCACTGTCGCGCGTCAGGGAATGGACCTGGTAGAGCCCCAGCCAGGGTCCGAGCTCGGCCCGGCTCTCGTCCCATTGCCGGGTGAACTGGCGCAGCGTCAGATCCTTGACCTCGTGGCGCGGGGCCTCCACCCGCCAGTCGGCGGCATAGGCGTAGCCCCATTTCGACGCGACATGCACCGTTCCCGGGCGGACATGCCGCCGGGCGAGCCAGCGGCCGAGGAATCGCTCCGCGAGCCCGTAGCCCCGCGCGGCATCGAACCGGCGAATCCCCCCGGCATGCGCCGCGTCGAGCACCGCATCGGCCTGTGCCGCCATGCCCGCGACGTCGCGGCGCGGGAGATCGCTTGCCCGGCCCGCGGTGATGTAGCCCGGCCGCCCAAGTGCCGCGAGTCCCAGCCCGAAATCCGCCGCCATCGCTGTTTTCGCCCCTGTCGCGCAGTCCGCCGTCGTCCACGATGGTCGACGCGTGTGGACCATGGTGGACGATTGTGCACCCGGCGCCACCCAAGTGCTTGCAAACCACACGCACCCGTTGTTTTCTTGAGGCCACAAAGAACATGAACGGCGATGGAGCAGAAGATGTCCGATCGGTCGTCGAGGGGGGAGCCAGGGGTCGAGGGCGCGGACGACGCGATCTTCGACCGATTGCGCGAACGCGGCACGGCGGTGCTGGAACGCGCCCTGGTGCGCGCCGCCCTGCCCCGCATCGCCCTGCAATCCCCCGCTTTGGTGCTGCCCAATGCGACGGGCGAGGGGCTGGCGGGCGAGGTGAACACCTTTACCTCGCTCAGCCTTTCGGCGGCCGATGACAAGGCCCACGCCCTAATCGAGCGGCTGCAGAAGGCGGGCGCCTCGTTCTCGGCGCTGAACCTGGGCCTGCTGTCACCCGCCGCGCGGCGGCTGGGCGATCTGTGGTCGCTGGACGAGGCGAGCTTCGTCGATGTCAATCTCGGGCTCGACCGTCTGCGCCAGCACATGCGCTTCATCGCCGTGCTCTTCGGCCAGACCACGCTTGCCGCACCGGTGCGCCGGACGGTCACGGTGGCGGTGCTGCCGGACGAAAAGCATCTCTTCGGCGCGGCGATGACGGCGGAATTCTTTCGGCGCGCCGGGTGGCAAGTGCGCTTCCTGCCCCGCACAACCCAGGAAAGCCTGGTGGCCCATGTCGCGGACACCGCGCTCGACGTGCTCGGCCTCTCGCTCACCCGGATCGAGCAGGCGCCAGCCTGCCGCGCGCTGATCGCGGCGATCCGTGCGACGACCCTGAACCCCGAGCTGGTGGTGGTCGTGGGCGGCCCCGGGCTCGTCTCGCGCCCCGAGCTTTTCATGGAGCTCGGGGCCGACGCGGCGCTGGCCGCACTGCAGTTCGCACCGGCGCGCGCGGGTCAGATGGTCGATGCACGGCACGCATCGCAGGGGGCGCGCCGCCCTTGATGTCGCGCCCGTGACGCCCCACCCTTGACGTGGGGGCGGCGTGCCGACAGGGTCCGGCCATGATCGACGTGCGCGCGCAGATGGTTGAGGTGACGGGGACCCGGGACGGGGCCATGCTCGACCGGGCCCTTGGCGCCCTGATCGGCGGCGCCATCGGCGACGCGCTCGGCATGCCGACCCAGACCCTGTCCCCGGCCGAGATCGCGGCGAGTTTCGGGCCGGTCACCGGGTTCCTGGCACCCCGGCCGGGCCATCCGGTATCCCACGGGCTGATTGCTGGTGCGGTCACGGACGACACGGAACAGACGCTCCTGCTTGCCCACGCACTTCTGCGCCCGGGCGGGTTCGATCCGGCGGCCTGGGCACAGGATCTTCTGGGGTGGGAGGCGGAGGTGAAGGCCCGCGGCCTGCACGACCTGCTCGGACCCTCGACCAAACGCGCGCTGCTCGCGCTCATTGACGGCGCCCCCCTGGGCGAGGCGGGGCGGTTCGGGGATACCAACGGGGCAGCGATGCGCATCGCCCCCGTCGGGATCGCGGTGGCCCCGGCACCGCCGGGCGGGCTGCTCGACCAGGTCGAGGCGACGGCGCGGGTCACCCACAACACCGGTGCCGCCATCGCCGCGGCCGCAGCCGTCGCGGCGGCGATCAGCGCAGCGATCGACGGGGCGGACTGGGACATGGCGGCGGCCGCAGCGCTCGCCGCCGCCCGGGCGGGCGAGGCGCGCGGCCACTGGGTCGCCGGGGCCTCGGTGGCGGCGCGGATCGCCCTGGCGATCGAGCGTGGACGCGCGGGGGCAGGCGCGGCAGAGATCGGCGCCCTGACCGGCACGTCGGTGCTGGCCAGTGAGTCCGTGCCCACAGCGTTCGGCCTGCTCGCCGCCGCGCGGGGCGACGGGATGGCGGCAGCCCGCGCGGCGGCCGGGCTCGGCGGGGACACCGACACGATGGCGGCCATCGCGGGGGCGATCGGCGGGGCGATTGCGGGCGCCGCCGCCCTGCCGCCCGGTCTGGTCGCGGGCCTGCGCGGCATCGATCTCGACGAGGTCGGACGGCTCGCCCGCGGCCTGCTTGCACGCCGGACTGCGCCATGACCGCGCGGCTCATCCAGCTGTCGGGCGCCGTGGTCGACATCGTCTACCGCATCGTGCGCGTGCCCCTGCCGGGCGAGGACATCCTGGCCGAGGGCATGATGATCACCGCGGGCGGCGGGTTCAACGCCGCCGCAGCCGCCCGGCGGGGCGGGATGGAGGTCGTCTATGCGGGCGGGCTCGGAACCGGACCGTTTGCAACCATCCTCGGCACCGCCCTGGCGGCCGAGGGGATCGTGGCGGTCCAGCCGCCCCAGCCCGCGCGCGACCAGGGCAGCTGCGTCGTGCTGGTCGATGCCGCGGGCGAGCGGACCTTCGTGTCGCGCGAGGGGGCAGAGGGGGTGCAGAGCACGATGGCCCTGGCCCCCGTCACGGTCCGGGACCGGGATTGGGTCCTGCTTTCGGCCTACACCCTCGTCTATCTTACCAGCCGCACTGCGGTCCATGCCTGGGTACGTGCCCTGCCCGACAGCGTCACCTTCGTCTTCGACCCGACCGCGGTGGTGGGGCAGGTCCCGCCCGACATCCTTGCCGACATCGTGGCACGCGCCGACTGGATCAGCGGCAACATTGCCGAAATCGGGATGCTGACCGATGGCGGCGGGGGCATGGCGCTGCTGCGCGGGCCAGCCTCGCGCGCCCGGGGCGTGCTGGTGCGCCGCGGCCCGGCGGGCTCGACCCTCGTGCTGCGCGACACTGCCCCCATCGCCCTGCCGGGCTACCGGGTGGCGGCGGTCGATACCAACGGGGCGGGCGATACTTATATCGGCAGTTTCATCGCGGCCGCAGCCGCCGGTGCCCCGCCGGAGGAGGCCGCGCACCGCGCCAATGCTGCCGCCGCCCTGTCCACCCTGCGCCCGGGACCGGCGACGGCCCCGACCGACGCCGAGATCCGCAGCTTCCTCGCCGAGGCGCCGCAGGCCCGCACGGGCCCGCCATCGGACGCGCGGCGCCCGACCCAGTCCAACGACGCCACCTCAGCCTAAGGAGACGCCCGCGATGCGCCTTGCCCCCCTGACGCTCCCCGGCCTTCTGGCCGCGACGCTGGCCACGACCATGGCCACGGCCACCCCCGCGGCGGAGATCCGCGTGCTGAACTGGAAAGGTTACGGCACCGACGAGGCCTTCGCGCTCGAGGCCTTCACGGCGGCGACCGGCCACACGGTCGTGCATGACTACTTCAACTCCGAGCAGGAGATGCTGACCAAGCTGCGCACCAACCCCGGTGCCTATGACGTGGTCCTGATCAACTCCGCCTTCACCACCCAGGCCCGGGACGAGGGGCTGATCGAGGCGATCGACACCGCCGGCATGGCCAATGTCGCCGACATCGCCCCCAACCTGATGGGTAATGCCGAGCTGGTCTCGGGCGGGACCGTCTGGGGCGTGCCCTGGGTCTGGGGCATGACCGGGTTCGCCTACAACACCGACGCGGTCAGCCCCGCGCCCACCAGCCTCGCCGATTTGTGGAAACCGGAATGGAAGGGCCGCGTCGGCTGGCGCGACGACGCGCTGGAGGCGGTGCAGTTTGCAGCCCTTGCCACCGGGCAAGGCATCAACGACATCACCGATCTTCCGGCGATCAAGGCAAAGCTGACCGAGCTGATGCCCCAGATCCGCACGTTCTGGTCGTCCGAGAACGACTGGAACCAGTTCATGGCCTCGGGCGATTTCGTGATGGCGACCTACTGGTCGGGCTCCGCGTCGCGGTCCAAGACCCAGTTCGGCCTGCCGGTCGAGTTCGTGGTCCCGGCCGAGGGGGCGATCGGCTGGCTCGACGGGCTGTCTATCGCTAACGGCTCGCAGAATGTCGCGGCGGCGAAGGCGTTCATCGATTACATGATCGATCCCGCGTTCTACGTGCAGTGGGATACCTTGGTCGGCGCGCCCGCCACGGCGAATGCCAAGGCGGCCGCCGCCCTGCCCGAGGATGCGTTCAACCGCCGCGTGCTGGGCGACCCCGCCAACATGGCGCGGGTCGAGATCATGAAACCCGTCAGCGATGCGGACCGCGAGGCGTATCTTGCGCTCTGGCAGGAGCTGAAGGCGAGCGTGCAGTAGCCGCGCGCGACAGGGCGGCGGCGGATGCTCCTGCCCGCGGACCGGGCGCGGGCGGGGCTGATGCTCGCCCCCGCCTATCTCTGGCTGACGCTTGCGGTCTTTCTGCCGCTGTCGGCCATGGCGTTCTTCAGCCTTTTGACCGACGTCCCGCTCGGCGATCGTCCGTGGGCGTTCACCTGGGCGAACTATGCCGAAGTGTTCGCACGGCCGTTCTATCTCGATCTCCTGCTCGGGTCGCTCCGGCTCGGGGCGATCGTGACCGCGCTCTGCCTGCTGATCGCGTTCCCCGCCGCCTTCGTGCTGGCGAAATCCGTGCGGGGGCGGGGGCGGGAGGCGCTCTTCCTGCTCGTCATCCTGCCGTTCTGGTCCAACAGCCTGGTGCGGGTGTTCTCCTGGGCCATCGTGCTGCGCGGCAACGGGGTGATCGACGCGGCGATGCCGTTCGGCTGGCGTGCGAACCTGCTCTTTACCGAGACGGCCGTGATCATCGGGCTGGTCCATTCCTACCTGCCCTATGCTATCCTGACGCTGTACCTCGCGCTCCAGGCCATCGACGACAGCCTGATCGAGGCGGCGCGGTCGCTCGGCGCGGGATGGGGGACGATCCTGGGGCGGATCCTGATCCCGCTGTCGCTGCCCGGGCTGGTGGCGGGGGCGGTCCTGATCTTCGTCCCCGTGGTGGGGTCGTTCATGGAACCGCGGATCCTCGGCGGGCGGAATGGCACCACCTATGGCACGGTGATCGAGGACCAGTTCGTCGCGGTGTTCAACTGGCCGCTGGGGGCGGCGCTGTCCTTTGTCCTGCTCGCCGTCGTGCTGCTTTTGCTCGCGCTGGCCGCACCGATGATCCGGCGGGCCGGGTGAGGGCGGCGGGGCGGGTCTGGCTCGCGCTCGTGCTCGGGTTCCTCTACCTGCCCATCGGCGTGATGGGGCTGATGTCGTTCAACCGCTCGCCCTTCTACCGCCTGCCGGTGGAGTTCACGACCGAATGGTATGTGAAGCTTGCGGGGAACCGAGAGATCCTCGCCGCGGCCTGGACCAGCCTCTGGATCGCCGGGGTCACGACGCTGGTCGCAACGACGCTGGGCACGCTCGCGGCCCTTGCGCTCTTCCGCTACGAATTCCGGGGCAAGGCGGTGCTGCAGGCCCTGCTGTTCCCCCCCATCGCGATCCCGTGGCTGATCACGGGCACGGCCATGCTGATCTTCTTCTTCGGCATCGGGATCGGGCGGGGCAGTCCGGCGGTGATCCTTGGGCATGTGGCGCTCGCGATCCCCTATGTGATCGTGGTGGTCGCCGCGCGCCTCAGGACCTTCGATCCGGCGCTGGAGGAGGCGGCGCGCACGCTGGGCGCATCGGCGGCCCAGGTCACGCTCTGGGTGACCCTGCCCTGGATCGCGTCGGGGGTGATCGCGGGGGCCCTCTTTGCCTTTGCCGTCAGCTTCGACCAGTTCGTCGTGAGTTATTTTCTGGCGGAGCCCGGCGACACCACCCTGCCGGTGGAGATCTACAGTGCGATCCGCAAGGGTTTCACGCCCGAGATCAACGCCGTCTCGACCATCATCATCGCGGTGTCCATGGGCGTCATGCTCCTTGCCGCGCGGTTCGCAAAATTCGGGGGCGAGCGGTGAGCGGGGGTGTCGCGATCCGCGGCCTGACCCACCGCTTCGGATCGCTGCGCGTGCTCGATGGAATCGACCTCGACGTGGCGCAGGGCAGCTTCTTCGGCCTGCTCGGCCCCTCCGGCTCGGGCAAGACCACGCTCCTGCGCGCCGTCGCCGGGTTCGTCTTTCCCGAGGCCGGGCGCATCGAGATCGGCGGGGTCCCGGTGGAGCGGGTGCCCGTGGAGCGGCGCGAGATCGGGATGGTGTTCCAGAACTACGCGCTGTTCCCCAACATGAGCGTGGCCGAGAATGTGGGCTTCGGCCTGCGCGTCCGCAGGGTGCCCCGGGCCGAGCGGGCGGCGCGGGTGGCCGAGGCGCTGGCGCTCGTCCAGCTCGGCCCGCTCGGCGACCGGCGGGCGCACCAGCTGTCCGGTGGGCAGCGCCAGCGGGTGGCGCTGGCGCGCGCGATCGTCACCCGGCCCCGGGTGCTCCTGCTCGACGAGCCGCTCTCGGCGCTGGACAAGGCGCTCCGGGTCGAGATGCAGGTGGAGCTCAAGCGCATCCAGCGCGAGGTCGGGATCACGACCGTGTTCGTGACCCACGACCAGGAGGAGGCGCTGACCCTGTCGGACCGCATCGGCATCCTGCGCGATGGCCGCCTGGTGCAGGAGGGGCCGCCCCGTGCGGTCTATGACGCGCCCGCGACCGTCTTTGCCGCGCGTTTCCTGGGCGAGGCGAACATCCTGGAGGGGGTGGCGGAAGGGACGGCCCTGCGCCTGGCGGGCGGGGACGCGATCGCCCTGCCTGCGTCGGCCACAGGTCCGCTCGCGGTCGCCGTGCGGCCCGAGGCGATGGAGCTTGCCCCGACTGCCCGGCCCGGCTGGAACGCGCTGCCGGTGACGGTGGAGCAGACGATCTTTTCCGGCCCCACGGCGACGCATCTCTGCCGCTGGGCCGGGACGCCCCTGCGGGTCCTGACCAAGGGCGGGGGCGACGTCGCGGGCGCGGCCTGGGTGACATGGCCGATCGCCGCGACCGTGCTGCTGGCGCCCGAGGTCGGGGCGTAGCGGCCCGGATCGCGGGCGCTACGACCGCGGCATCACGGGATCCGGGCCCGATCACCGCAAGCCGACCGGCCGCAGGGCGGCCCGCAACGGGGTTGCGCGGCGGCGGGCGGTGTCTTCACGTGTCCCGGGGCCCCGTCCGCTGCGATCGGGCCGGCGCCATGACGGTCACCGGACCGATGCCTCCGGCAAGGGGTGCTCAGCGGTTGCCGTCGATCCCCTTCACCTCCGCCGCGCCCAGCCCGCCCATGCGGTCATGCACCCGGGGGCCGCGGGCCATGGCGAGGATGAAGACGATCTCGTCCGCCTTCGGCCCGTCGGGGACGCAAACCGGAAAGGCATCGAAATGGCTGCGGACATAGGCGGCGTTGGTATGCCCGAGCGGGATGTCGAGGGTCGTCCCCATGCCGCCAACCTTCATGGCCGAGGGCACGATGGCCGCGGTCCGCTCCAGCCGCCCCCGCATCGCATAGCCGCCGGGCACGTGCCAGAGCGCGCCGTGCTCCACCTCGCCCCTCTCGCCCACGATCGCCCCCTTGCCGTAGCCGTCGATGCCGTCGGGCCCGCCGAGGGCCGCGATCAGCCGGTCGGTCATCAGCGCGCCGAGCGGCTTTAGATCCTCCATGGCGGACTGGAGCTCGGGGTGGTAGCGCCCGGCAAAGGGGTTGGCCACCACGGCGAGCAGCGCGGCGCGGCGCCGCGGAACCGCCGGGGCGGGGCCACCATCATGGACGATCTCCTCGACGATCAGGAGGGTCTTGCGCAGGGGGAAGTCAGGCATGGACGAGCGCTCCGGTAACCGGCACGCGCCCGACGATCCGGCGCTGGCCGTTGAGAAAGAGGGCGGCGCCCAGGATCAGCCCGCGCTTGGCCATCCCCGCCGCCACATCGGCGCCCGCATCGAGCGCGCGGGCCGTCTCTGCCGCGCTCAGCGGGCCGACCCCGACGGTCACGGGCAGGTCGAGAAGGTCGCTGTCGGCCTTGACCACGCGCGCGGGTCGGCGGTCGATGGCGGGATGGTCCGGCAGGTCCACGGCATTGGCGATCAGGGTGGCGGCGGCGTCGGCGGCGGCGGCGGTTGCCCCCAGCACCGTGACCGCGTCGGCGATGCCGCGCGACTGGCTGCGCCCGCGCCAGCCGGACGTGGCGACCCCGCGCACGCCGCTTTCGGCCGCGATCTCCACCCGCGCGCCCGCCTGGGCCAGGGCCACGGCGAGGCACGCGCGCGGCGCGAGGTGCAGCGCGACATCGCCCCCGTTGTTGACATAGGCGCGCGACAGGTCGAGCCCGGCCATGGCGGCCAGAAGCTCGTCGGCCACCGCACCCGCGACCGCGGCCATCGGGGTCACGAACACCGACCGGTGCGGGGCCACC
This sequence comes from Paraoceanicella sp., assembly GCA_031399375.1. GTDB lineage: Bacteria > Pseudomonadota > Alphaproteobacteria > Rhodobacterales > Rhodobacteraceae > Paroceanicella. Next base: position 2,834 of record JANNOT010000371.1, on the reverse strand, counting down.
GCCGTCTGCATCCGCCGCGCGACTGTCCCCGCGAATGTCGTGCCCGGCCGCGCCCGCGCGCGCAGGGCGGGAAGCTCGGCCACCAGCGCCTCGAGCACCCCGGCAAACCGCGCGACGGCGCGCGCCCGCGCCTCGGCCGCGTCGGGGCCGAACGCCTCCAGCACGATGTCGATCGGCCCGTGGTGCAGGTGCAGCCGCCGTCCATCGGGCAGGAGGCGGGCAGAGGCGCTCATCCCCGCTCGCCGGGAAACCGCGCATCGGGCGCGCCGAGCACCCGGGACGCGGCTGCATATTCGCCCCCCTGCGCCAGCACGTCCGCCACGCTGCGGATCGCCGCCATATGCCCGCCCAGCGCGGCATAGTCGTCGCGCCGCAGCGTGAATTCCAGCGGTGCGACGATCGCAGGGGTGGGCACGGCACCGAAGGACCCCTCGGGTACCGTCGTCACGTCCACCATCAGCGTGATCCCGCCGCCGGGCCAGACATAGACGGGTGCCCCCCCACAGGTGACATGGGCGGTGCCCTGCCGGACCGCGCGGGTCAGGGCGACGGGGTTCTCGGTCACGCCCGCGCGCAGAGACCCGCCCGCGCCCCCCATGAAAAGCACGGTGCAAAGCGCGGGCTCGCAGTTCTCTTCGATCCGGGCGACCGAGGCCGCAAGGGCGGGCGGGAGAGGCTGCGGCACGGGTACAAGGGCGTCGTCGAGCACGTAGTAGCCATGCTGCTCGCCGGTGGTGGAGACCATGAGCAGGCTCAGCCCCGGGCGGGCGCCCCGCCGCGCCTCCCACGGGGCGAGGATGGTGAGCGGGTCCTCCACATCCGTGCCGCCCCAGCCGAGGCCGGGGCGCGCGACCTGGAAGTAGCGCCCGGGGGTGGACCGCCTGCCGCGGATGCGGATGCCGGTATCGGGCCAGCCGATGACCTTGCCCGCCTGGTGCTCGGACACCACGCCGGTGATGTGGTCATCCACCACGACGACCTCGTCCACCAGGCCCTGCCATTGGGCCGCAAACATCCCGATGGTGGCCGAGCCGCAGCCGACGCGCATCCGCGCCTCCTCGCGCCCGTCCACGACGGGGGGGCGGCCGGCGGCGACGACGACCTCGGACCCCCCGTCGATGGTCAGGGTGACGGGCGCGCGATTGCAGAGCGCCATGAGCGTCTCGCAGGTCACCCGCCCCTCGGCCTTGCTGGCCCCCGTCAGGTGGCCGACCCCGCCGAGCGAGAGCATCTGCGAGCCGTATTCGGCGGTGGTGACATGCCCCACCGCCTCGCCGCGTGCGCGGACCACCGCCGTCTCGGGGCCGAGATGGCGGTCGGTGTCGATCTTCACCTTGACCCCGCAATAGGAAAAGATCGCCTCGGTGACGACGGTGACAAGCTCCGCGCCCTCCACCTCGCGGCTCACGATGAAGGGGGCGGGCTTGTAGTCGGGATAGGTCGTGCCCGCGCCGATGGCGGTGACGAAGCGGTCGGCGTCGGGGACGAGCGCGCCATCCCAGGCCCCGAGGAAGGGCGAGACCTCGCCCCCCGCGGCGATGGTGCGGTCGAGCACGGTCAGCGGGTCACCGCGCACGATCCGGCCCCCCTGGTTGGCGTAGCGATCGCAGGCGCCGGTCTGGCCGTCGGCGATGTAGCACATGACGGGGCAGGCGTCGCAGCGCAGCTTTTCCGTCATGGACGGGGGCCCGCAGGTGTGACGGTTCTGGGGGGGCGCGCGGGCGTTGCCCGGGCGCCATGGCTTGGGAAGCGCTTGAGGAGCGGGCTGCTCCTCAAGGCGCCCCCTCCAGCGTCGGGGTGCGTCCGGCCCGCGTCAAGGCCAAGCCGCGCCGGGGCGCGGTGCTGCGCAGCCTTGACCCGGGCCGGACGCGAGCAGCAAGGGGGGTGGAAAGATGGAACGGGCGGGCCGGGGTGCGCGCGTGGACCGGGTTGGGCGCGGGGGTCATGGGCGCGCAGCCCGGATGGCGGCGAGGACCCGGTGGGGCAGGGCCGGCAGGCGCGGGATCTCGGCGCCGGTGGCGTGGCGGATGGCGTTCAGGATCGCAGGCGCGGTGGGGATCAGGGCGTGCTCGCCCAGGCCCTTGGCACCGAACGGACCCTCGGGGTCCGGCGTCTCGACCAGGATCGGCACGATCTCGGGCATGTCGCCGGTGGTGGGGATGAGGTAGTCGTGGAGGTTCTCGGTCCGGCCCGCCACGTACTCCTCCATCAGCGCGAGGCCGAGGCCCTGGGCGATCCCGCCCTCGATCTGGCCCTCGGCGAGCAGCGGGTTGATGACGCGGCCGAGGTCGTGGGCGGCGGTGATGCGCAGGACCCGCACGGTGCCGAGGGCGGGGTCCACTGCCACCTCGGCCATCTGGGCGCCGTAGCCGTACTGGGCGTAGGGCGTGCCCTGGCCGTCGGCGTCGAGCGGGGTCGTGGGGGGGTCATAGGTCTCCTCGGCGTGCAGCACGTAGCCGTCCGGGCCGGAGGGCAGACCCGCAAGGGGCAGGCGATGCCCGCCCGCGACGAGCGTGGCCCCGTCGAGCGCGAGCGGCGCGTCGGCGCCCGCATTCACCAGCCGCAGGATGGCCGTGCGCAACGCCCGGCCCGCCTGGGCCGCCGCCCGGCCGCTGACGAAGGTCTGGCGCGAGGCAGAGGTCTTGCCACAGTCCGGGGTCAGGGCAGTGTCGGGACCTATGATGTCGAAGGCAGCGATCGGCAGACCAAGCGCGTCGGCGCAGATCTGCGGGATGACCGTGTTGGAGCCCTGGCCGATATCCGTCGCGCCCTGGTGGAGGACGACCCGGCCGCGCGCGGTCAGGCCAACGCGGATCGTCGAGGGGTTGGGGAGC
>JANNOT010000293.1:0-12334 GCA_031399375.1 Paraoceanicella sp. | reverse complement strand
GCCGCGGACAGCGCGTCGATCGCCGCCGCGTCGCCGAGCCCCGCGATCACCAGCGTCGCGCGGCGCTCCGGCCGGGGCAGGACCTTGAACGCAAGCTCGGTCAAGACGCCGAGCGTGCCGTAGCTGCCCGCCACCAGCTTCACGAGGTCGTAGCCGGTCACGTTCTTCATCACCCGTCCGCCATTCTTGATCACCCGCCCCTCGCCATCGACCATGCGGATGCCGATCAGGAAATCGCGGGCGGCACCCGCCTGGATGCGCCGGGGGCCCGAGATGTTGCAGGCCGCAACGGCGCCGATGGTGGGCGCGCCCGTGGTGCCCAGCAGCGCCCGGTGGTCCATCGGCTCGAAGGGCAGCATCTGGCCCTCCGCCTCCAGCCGCGCCTCGACCTCGGCCAGCGGCGTGCCCGCGCGCACGACGAGGGTCAGCGCGCCGGGATCGTAGAGCGGGAAGCCGGTGAGCCCCGCGGTCGAGAGCGTCTCGCCCGCCTGGACCGGCCGCCCCAGGCCCGACCGGGTCCCGCCCCCGCGGATCTCCAGCGGCGCGGGTGTCGTCCGGATCGCCTCGGCGAGCGCGCCCTCGTCGGCGGGCACCAGCGTCATGCGGCCCTTCGCGACGCGCTGGCCGCCAGCGGGAACACCTTGGCCGGGTTCAGGAGCCAGCCGGGGTCGAACACGTCCTTCACGTCCATCTGCGCCGCAAGGTCGGCGGGGCCGAACTGCGCGGTCATCAGGTCGCGCTTCTCTACCCCCACCCCGTGCTCGCCGGTCAGGCAGCCGCCGACCTCGACGCAGAGCCTGAGAATGTCGGCCCCGAGCGCCTCGGCCTTGGCAAGGTCGCCGGGGGCGTTGGCGTCGAAGAGGATGAGGGGGTGCATGTTCCCGTCGCCCGCATGGAACACGTTGGCGACGCCGAGCCCGTAGCCCGCCGCAAGCTCGGCCGTGCGGCGCAGGACCTGGGCGAGCGCGCCCACCGGGATCGTGCCGTCGAGGCAGATGTAATCCGCGATCTGGCCCATGGCGCCGAAGGCCGCCTTGCGCCCCTTCCAGATTGCAGCCGATTCCGCGGGCGACGCGCTTTCGCGCAGCGCGACCGGGGCGTGGCGCGCGGCGGTCGTCTTGATGCGGGCCAGCTGCGCGTCGATTTCGGCGGGCGATCCCTCGACCTCGACGATCAGCAGCGCCTCGACATCGGGGTAGCCCGCATGGGCGAACGCCTCGCAGGCGCGGATGCAGGGACGGTCCATGTATTCGATCGCCACCGGCAGGACGCCCGAGCGGATGATGTCCGCGACGCAGGCCCCGGCACCCTCGGCGGTATCGAAGCCCATCAGGATGGGTCGTGCGCCCTCCGGCTTGGGCAGGATGCGCAGCACCGCCTCGGTCACCACGCCGAGCTGGCCCTCGGACCCGCAGATGACGCCCAGCAGGTCGAGCCCCGGCGCGTCGAGATGCGCGCCCCCGATCTCGACGACGCTGCCGTCCATCAGCACCATCGTGACGCCGAGCAGGTTGTTAGTGGTCACGCCGTATTTCAGGCAATGCGCCCCGCCCGAATTCATGCCGATATTGCCCGCGATGGCGCAGGCGAGCTGGCTCGACGGGTCGGGGGCGTAGAAGAACCCCTCCGCCTCCACCGCGCCGGTGACCGACAGGTTGGTGCGACCGGACTGCACGCGGATGGTGCGGTCGCGAAAGTTCGTCTCGATCACGCCGTTCATCCGCGCAACACCCAGGATCACGCAATCGGCGGTCGGTAGCGCGCCCCCGGCAAGCGAGGTGCCAGAGCCGCGGGGAACGACGGGCACGCCCTCTTCGTGGCAGATGCGCAGGACCGCCGCGACTTCCTCGGTGGAGCCCGGCAGGACGGCCGCGAGCGGGGGGCAGCGATAGGCGGTCAGCGCATCGCATTCATAGGCCCGGGTCTCGGCCGGATCTGAGATCACGGCGCCGTCGGGTAGCACCGAGGTCAGGCGCGCGACGATCGCGGCCTTGCGCGCAAGGATGCGGGCATCGGGCACCGGCATGTCGACCATCGCATTCCCCCTTCTCGATCTTCTCCTGTGGGTATAGGCCGCGCCCGGGCTTTTGCAAAGCGCGCGGGCCCGGTATGGCTGGGGGATGCTCGACGCGGCCTCCCGGTTCCTGACCCTGATCTCGCCCCTCGACTGGGTCGCGGTCGCGCTGCTGCTGGCCGCGTGGGGCGGGACCGGGCTGCTGGTGGAGCGCGCGGGCGTGGCCACGCCCTCCACCAACATGCTGATGCGCGGCTACCGGCTCGCCTGGATGCGCGAGATGGTAAAGCGCGACGTGCGGATCTTCGATGCCAACATCCTGCAATCGCTGCGCGACGGGGCAAGCTTCTTCATCTCGGCGTGCATGATCGGGATCGGCGGGGGGGTGGCGCTCCTCGGCCAGACCGACCGGCTGGCGAGCTTTGCCGCGGATCTGTCGCCCGCCATTGCAGCCCCCCGGGTGGTGTGGGAGGCGAAGATCCTCCTCGTCGTCCTCATCCTCGCGTCGGCCTTCCTGAAGTTCATCTGGGCCCACCGGCTCTTTGGCTATTGCGCCATCGTGATGGCCGCGACGCCGAGCGATGTGGTGAGCGGATCGCCCATGGCCGAAAAGGCGGGGTGGCTGAACATCTATGCCGCGCGCAGCTTCAATCGCGGGCTGCGGGCGGTCTATTTCGCGCTTGCAGCCCTTGCCTGGCTGCTCGGGCCGCTGGCGCTGATCGTGGCGACCCTCGCCACGCTCAGCACGCTCTGGCGGCGCGAATATGCCAGCCATTCGCGCGAGGTTTTGCTGGGCAGCGGCCCGGTCAGCGCCCCTCCACCCGCCAGGCCGCCAGAATGAGCGCTGCGGCGAGCGCCAGCATCAGCCAGCCCGGGGCGAGCGGGGTAAGGCGGATGTCGCGCACCGCATAGGCTTCGCGTTCCGCAAGACCGATCCACCCGCGCCCCGCCGCCGCCCGGCCCTCGCCCACCCGGCGGATGTCGGGGATCCCGGCGGTGACGATCCGCACCGTGCCCCCACGGGTCGCGGTGACCAGCGGCCCCACAATGTCGCCGGTCGAGATCGGGTTCTCGAACTCCTTTGGTGCCGCAGGCCCCACGGCCGCCACGGTTTCGCGCTGCCCGTCCGAGATGCGGAACAGCCCCTGCTCGGCGGCCGTGAAGGTCGCGGTCCAGCGCCCCGGGCGGACCAGGGTCATCTCGAGCGTGAACGCCTCGCCCATGGGGGGGGTGACGGTCAGGCTGCGCGCAGCCTCGTCGAGCGATCGGCGGGTGACGGTGACCTGCCCCCCGGCCGCGGTGGCGACCAGCGCCTCCTCCTCCAGCTCGGGCTCCTTCATCAGCCAATGGGCTGTGCGGCGCAGAAGCTCTGCCTGCGGCCCCCCGCCTTCGAACCCGCGCGACCAGAGCCAGGCCTGGTCGGAGGCGAGAAAGGCCACCCGCCCATCGCCCGGGCGATCGAGGATCAGGAGCGGGCGGTCCCCCGGCCCCGCCATCACCGTTTCGCCCGTGCTCCCTTCGAGCTCGATCAGCCGGAACCACCGGCCCCAGGTCGGGCCCGCATCGGGCTCCTCGCCCAGGGCCCCCTCCAGATCCTCGGTCACCGGGTGGCGGAAGCCGAGCGGGGTGACGGTGGGGCGGAACCCCTCCTCGAGCACGCGGCCCGTGGGCTCGCCCGGCAGGATCTCGCGCACCGGCGTACGCTGGAGGCTTTCGATCCCCGCATGGGCCGGCCCGGGCGCGACCAAGAGGGCGCCCCCGTCGTTGACGTAGCGCACCACGTTGGCGAGATACGCCCGCGGCAGGATCCCGCGGTGGCGGTAGCGGTCGAAGATGATCAGGTCGAACTCGTCGATCTTGTCCATGAAGAGCTCGCGCGTCGGGAACGCAATGAGCGAGAGCTCGAACACCGGCACCCCGTCCTGCTTTTCCGGCGGGCGCAGGATGGTGAAATGGACGAGGTCCACCGACGGATCGGCCTTCAGCAGGTTGCGCCAGGTCCGCTCGCCCGGGTGCGGCTCGCCCGACACCAGAAGAACCCGGAGCCGGTCCCGCACGCCGTTGATCTGGATCACGGCGGTGTTGTTGCGGTCGGTCAGCTCGCCGTCCAGCACCGGGGTGCCGATCTGGACCACGTTCATGCCGCCATGGGTCAGGGTCACGGGGACCTCGACCAGGCGGCCGACGGGCACGCGGGCCCGCGTCGGTGTGCCCCCGTCGATCGACACCTCAAGCTCGGCATCGGGCGCCTGTCCCTCGGGCGTGGCGCCGAGCGCCTCGATCCGGACCCGAAGCATCACTTCCTCGTCCACGATGCCGAAGGCGGGGGCAGTCTCGACATGGAGCCTGCGATCCCATTCGCCTTCCCGCCCCGTCAGCAAGAGATGGACCGGGGCGGGGAAGGCGGGCAGGGCCTCCGCGTCATGGACCTGGCCATCGCTGATCAGGATCGCGCCCGCGATGCGGTCCGGGGCCACCTCGGCGGCGGCATCGGCCAGCACCGTCATCAGCCGGCTGCCGGGATCATCCGCAACCCCCGCGGGCGGGGCAAGGCGGATCACCCGCGTCTCCACCGGCGCCCCGCCGGGGCGGGGCGTCGCCAGGGCCGCGAGCGCGGTTTCCATTGCCGCCGTCGCCTCGCCCGTCTGGGCGGCGCGGTCCTCGATCCCCTGGGACGCGCTTTCGTCGATGACGAGGAACGCGATGTCGGGCAGCGGGTCGCGCAGCTCCTGCTTCAGGGACGGGCCCGCCAGCGCCGCCAGCAGCGCCGCGAAGGCGAGCCCCCGCAGCCACCAGCCCCGTCCCCGGCGCCAGAGCTGGAACAGCACGAGCAAGAGCGCCCCCCCCCCCAGCAGGGCGAGCAGCGGCAGGGGCAGGAGCGGGTCGAAGCTGAGGCTTGCGGTCATCAGTTCCCCAGTCGTTCCAGAAGGGCGGGCACGTGCACCTGGTCGGATTTGTAGTTGCCGGTCATCACATGCATCACGAGGTTCACGCCGAAGCGCCAGGCCGTCTCGCGCTGGCGGTCGCCGCCGAGCGTGCGGCCCACGGGAAAGAGCGGTCGCCCGGCCTCGTCCAGCGCCCAGGCGGCGGCCCAGTCGTTCGCGCCGATCACCACGGGCGTGACCCCGTCATTGAGGTTGCGGAACGGCATCCCGTCCACCTCCACCGCGTCCTGGGCGGCTTCGACCCAGACATCGCCATCGGCGTAGCGGCCGGGAAAGGTCTGGAGGAGGTAGAACGACCGGGTCAGCACGTGGTCGGCGGGCAGCGGCTCCAGCGGCGGAATGTCGAGCTGGGCCGCGATGCGCTGCAGGATCTTGCCGTTGGGCGTCCCGCCCCCCAGCCCCGCGCCCAGGTTCGCGTCGCGCGTGTCGAACACGATCATGCCGCCCGTGCGCAGGTAGGCATTGATCCTGGCGATGGCCGCGGCGCTGGGCAGATCCTGTCCCTCGGCGATCGGCCAGTAGAGCATGGGGTAGAAGGCAAGCTCGCCCGTCTCGATGTTCACCGCCATGGGGACACCGGGCTCGATCGCGGTGCGCTCGGTCAGCACGCGCCCGAGCCCGGCCAGCCCTGCGGCGCTGATCCGGTCCACGCGCGCATCGCCCGTCTCGACATAGGCGAGCACGGTCTGGGTCGTCGCAAGGATCGCCGTCTCGTCGGTCGTCTGTGCCCGCGCCCCACCCGCGGCGAGCACCAGCGCCACCACAAGGACCAGCGGGCGGGCGGGCCTGAGCCCGGCGAGCCGTCCGCCCAGCCAGAGCGTCGCGAGAAGGTCGATGGCGAGGAGCGCGAGCCCCACCACCAGAAACTCCGCCTTCAGCGGCGTCTCGGTCGTAGCGCCGAGCCGCTCGACCACCGTCCCCGGGGGCGGTGGCGGCAGGACGGCGAGCGTCGTCCCTGCCCCCACGACGTTCAGCGCCACGGTCCGGTCCTCGGCGCTGTAGATGCCGGGGGGGGCGTCGGGGCCGGTGCGGCCCTCGGCCAGCCGGGCGCCGGGGACGCCGGCCAGCACAGCGTTGTCCGTGGGGCGACCGTAGCCGTCGAGCAGCATCTCGGGCGTCCAGGTCCGCCCCTCAAGCTCGCCCGCCTCGACCGCGCCCGCGCGCGCACTGACCGCGAGGCGTTCGAGCATCTGGACGAAGAGCCCCGAGATCGGCAGGCTCGACCATTCCGCGTTGGCCGTGACGTGAAAAAGCACGACCCGCCCCTCGCCCTCGTCGCGCGCGGTCACCAGCGGGGTTCCATCGTCGAGCGCGGCAAGGATGCGATCGGGCAGGTCCGGGTCGGGCTGGGCCATCACCTGGCGCGACACCGTGACCTCGCCCGGCGCCGTCAGCCCGGCGAAGGGACTGTCGGGGGCGAAGGGCCGCAGGGTCTTCGGGGCCCCCCAGGACAGCGCGCCCCCGACGCTGCGCCCGCCCTCGCGCAGGCGCACGGGCAGGAGCGTGTCCTCGCCGCCATGCTGGGCCGCGAGCCGCGGGCCGGCAAAGCGCAGGAGCAGGCCCCCCCCGCGCACCCAGGTTTCGAGCGCGGCATGCTCCTCGGGCGCAAGCGTGCCGATATCGGCCAGGATCAGCACGTCGGGCGCCGCGTCCAGCATCTGGGCCAGCGGTGCCTCGATTACCTCGGCCGTGGGCACCAGGGCCTGGCGCAGGTAGTGGAGGGGGGAGACGAGCTGCTGCCCCTCCTGGTCCTGGGCACCGGCGAGCAGCCCGACCTTGCGCCGCCGGATCGCCTCGTCCGTCACGCTGACCGCCCCGGCCGAGTTTTCTGCGCTGAGCGCAAGGCGCGTGATCCGGTTGCGCAGTTCAAGCGGCAGGTCGAACACCGCCTCGGCCTCGGTCGCGCCGTCCTCGAACACGGCCTCGGTGACGGCGAGACGCCGTTCGCGTCCGCCCGGGTCGGCGCCAATGGCGGCGAGGGGGACGGTCCGCGCCTCACCCGCCTCCGCCCGCAGGACCCGGGCGGTCAACACGCCGTCCACCAGCCCCGCGGGCGCGAGGCCGAGGGCCAGCCGCTCGGGGCCGATCATGGTCAGCCCCGCCACGCCCGCGACCGCCGCCGCAAAGTCCGTGTCCCCCGGCGCGGCCAGCCCATCATGCAGCCACCAGACATCGGCCCCCGCCGCCGCCTGCGCCATCCAAATGGCCCAGGCGGCACGGTCCGGCGCCCAGGGCTCGGGCGCGAGCCCGTCGAGCCGCCCCGCCCATTCGGCCGCAGGCCGCAGGTCCAGCGTGGGCTCCGGCGGAACCGGCTGGGCCAGCGAGACCAGCATCACCGGCCGCCCCGCCCGCCCGGCCTGGTCCAGGAGCTCCGCCGCGCGGGCCCGCCGGTCGGCCCAATCGGGTGCCGAGGCCCAGCCGCCGTCGAGCGCGATCACCACCGGGCCCGACCCCGCGATCGGCTGACGCGGGTTCAGGACGGGATCGGCAAAGCCGAGGATCGCCGCCGCGACGGCCAGGATGCGCAGGAGCAGCAGCCACCAGGGCGTCCGCTCGGGGATCTTCTCGGGGTCCGCCAGGCCCAGAAGCAGCCGAACGCCCGGAAAGGCAAGCCGCCGCGGCCCCGGCGGAATGGCCCGGAGCAGGAAATAGAGCACCGGCAGGGCGGCGAGGGCCGCAAGCAGCCAGGGATTGAGGAACGCAAAGGCGCCAAGTCCCAGCATCTATCGCCCCCCGCCCAAGGCCATGTAGAGCCAGAGCAGCGCACGGCGCGGGCTCTCGGTCGTCCGATGGGTGGTGAACTGCCAGCCCGTCCGCCGTGCGATGTCGGCCAGCTGTGCCCGCCGTTCGCCCAGGCGCTGGAGATAGGCATCCCGCAGCGCCTTGGCGCGCTGAGTCTCGAAATCGATCACCCGGCCCATGCTTTGGAAGATCAGGCGTCCGTCGAAGGGAAACGCTTCCTCCGCGGGATCGAGGATCTGGATGTAGACCCCGGTGAGCCCCGCATCCGACGCACGGGCGAGGGCCGACAGGATCCCCTCGACCGGCCCCATGAAGTCCGACAGGAACACGACCTTGCCCCCCTTCAGCAGGGGATCGCCCGGGGGCGCGCCGTAATCCGGCCGTGTCTCGCCCCGGCGCATCAGCTCCACCGCGATGCGGGCAAGCTGGGTCTCGCCCGGGCGGGGGCGCTGCGCGGGCGTGCCCATCAGCCCGACCCGCTCGCCCCCGCGCACCAGCAGCACCGAAAGGGCGAGGGCGAGCAGCTTTGCCCGGTCGCCCTTGGTCCGCGCGACATCGTCGGACCGGTAGTCCATCGCCTGGGCGTCATCGGCCCAGATCTGCACGCTCTGCGCCAGATCCCATTCCATCTCGCGGATGTAGAGGCTGTCGGAGCGCGCGGAATGGCGCCAGTCGATCTGGGTCGCGGCATCGCCCGGCATGGCATGGCGGTACTGCCAGAAGCTTTCGCCCGGCCCCGCCCGCCTGCGCCCGTGCACGCCAGGGGTCACGGTCTGGGCCAGCCGCTCGGCCTCGGCCATCAGCGCGGGCAGGGCACCCGAGATCCGCTCGGCATCGCGGCGCAGCCATTCCGCGGTGCCGGTGCGAAGCGGCGCCTCGCTCATGCAGCCTCGGCGCGGCGGGTGGCGGTCGCGACCAGCTCGTCGATGATCCCCTCGAGCGTCTGCCCCTCGGCCCGCGCGGCAAAGCCGAGCGCCATGCGGTGCTTGAGCGCGGGTTTCGCCAGTGCCACCACATCCTCGAGCGTCGGCGCCAGGCGACCCTGGATCAGGGCACGGGCCCGCACGGCGAGCATCAGGGCCTGGGCGGCGCGCGGACCGGGACCCCAGCTCACCGCTCGGGTCACCCGGTCGGGCGAGCCGACCTCGCCGGGCCGCGCCATGCGCACGAGGTCGAGGATCGCCTCCAGCACCGCCTCGCCCACCGGCAGGCGGCGGATCAGCCGCTGGGCCGCGATCAGGCTGCCCGCGTCGAACACCCGCTCGGACGCAGCCTCCGACACGCCGGTCGTGGCGAGCACGATGGCGCGTTCGGCCGCGCGGTCGGGATAGCCCACATCGACCTGCAGGAGGAACCGGTCGAGCTGCGCCTCGGGCAGGGGATAGGTCCCCTCCTGCTCGATGGGGTTCTGGGTGGCGAGCACGTGGAACGGTGCGGGCAGGTCACGCCGAGCCCCCGCGACCGTCACGTGCTTTTCCTGCATCGCCTGGAGCAGGGCCGATTGGGTGCGGGGCGAGGCGCGGTTGATCTCGTCGGCCATCAGGAGCTGGCAGAAGATCGGCCCCTCGATGAACCGGAACGCCCGGGTCCCGTCCTGGGCCGTCTCCAGCACCTCGGCGCCCAGGATGTCCGCGGGCATCAGATCCGGGGTGAACTGCACGCGCGCGGCATCGAGCCCGGTGACGGTCCCCAGCGTCTCCACCAGCCGCGTCTTGGCGAGCCCGGGGGCCCCGACCAGCAGGCAATGCCCGCCCGAAAGGAGCGTGATGAGGGTCAGGTCCACGACATCCGCCTGGCCGATCACCCGCCGCGCCACCTGCGCGCGGGCGCGCCCCAGCGCCTCGCCCAGCGCCTCGATCTCCGCCAGCATCGCCGTGCCCTCGTCGCTCATGCGCCCTCCATGTGCCCAGGCATGGGAAGCCTGTCGCAAAGAGACTACGTTGAAAGCGACCCGAGTCCAGTGCAGTGCGGTAAATTCAGGAGGGTGGAGGATGCAGGACGATCACGATCCAGCGACGGCGCCGCCCGATCCCGGGGCCCTGGCGGCGCGCCTGCTTGCGGGGTCGCGGCCGGGACCCCCGCCGGTCCATCTCTGGAACCCGCCCCATTGCGGGGACCTCGACATCCGCATCGCCCGCGACGGGCTCTGGTACTATCTTGGCACGCCGATCGGGCGGGTCCCGCTGGTCAAGCTCTTTGCCTCGATCCTGCGGCGCGAGCCGGACGGGCGCTATGTGCTTGTCACGCCGGTGGAAAAGGTAGGGATCGCCGTCGAGGACGTCCCCTTCATCGCCGTCGATTTCCGGGTAGAGGGGGGGGTAGACGATCCGCGGATCGTGTTTGTCACCAATGTGGACGACGAGGCGGCGGCGGGACCCGATCATCCGATCCGCGTGGAGCACGACCCCGTGACCGGCGCCCCGGCCCCCTATGTCCATATCCGCGCGGGGCTGGAGGCGCGGATCGACAGAAAAAGCTTCTACCGCCTGGTCGAGCTCGGCCGCGTCGAAGGCACGCAGTTCGGCCTGCGCTCGGGCGGCGCGTTCTTTGCCCTGGGGGCGGCGGATCTCGGCTGAGCCTCAGGTTCCCGACAGCCACCGCCTCAGCCGCTTCGCCCGCTTGCGCACCGACCGGCGCAGGCGGGCGAGCGGCGTGCGCGCCTTGGGCGCCTGGGTCGGGTCGTCCACGTGCCGCTCCCAGCCGATATGGCGCACGGCGGGCGTGCCGAGCACGGCGTACCGGAACCCGCGCTGGCGAAAGGCATAGGAGACATCCTCCTCCCCCCCCAGGGCCGCGACCGGCCCCAAGGCCCGCAGATCGGCAAGCCGCCGCAACCCCGGGTTGAAGCTATAGCCGAAATACTCGGGGTGCAGGCGCGTGTCGAGCGGGTAGCACGGCACGCCCCCGACCGTCTCGAGCGCGGATCGGCGGATCAGCGGGTTCAGTTCCGCCAGATCGCGCGGGTTGACCATGCTGATGTCGGCCCGCGCGGCGAGGATCGCATGGGACTGGGCGATGTAGCCCGGTCGCGTGAATTCCCAGTCGTCTTCGCAATGAAAGACATAGGGCGTGGCGAGCGTCCCATAGAGCCGGTCGATGGAGCGCATCTGCCCGAGGCGCGTCTCGTTCAGGATGACCCGGATGGGCGCTGCCTGGCGGGCGGCGACGGCGTGGACGGCCGGATCGCCGCTATCCTCGATCACCACGATCTCCTCCGGGGGCAGGTCGAGCGTGGCGATCAGGCTGGCGAGCGTCCGGTCGAGCAGGTCGAAGCGCCCGCAGCTCGTCAGCGCGACGCTGTAGGCCAGCGTCGGCCCCCCCGGCGCGCCCCACTCGACAAGGCCGGGCGCCTGCTCTACACCCCTGCCACCCATGTCGCCCCCCCCACGGTTCGCCGGGCGGGACCCTAGGCGATGACCCCCGACCGTGCAAGCGACGTGCCGATCAGCTGTTATATCCGGACCCTGAACGAGGAAGCGCGGATTGCCGAGGTCGTAACCGCGGCCCGCGCCGTGGCCGCCGAGGTGATCGTGATCGACAGCCTGTCGACCGATGCCACCGTGGCGCGGGCCGAGGCCGCGGGCGCGCGGGTCATCGCGCAGGCATTCCTGGGCCAGGGGCTTCAGAAGCGCGTGGGCGAGGAGGCCGCCCTCCATGACTGGCTGCTCGACCTCGATGCCGACGAGGTGGTGAGCGACGCGCTCGCCGCCGAGATCCACGCGCTCTTTGCGGCAAGTACCCCCGCACATGCGGCCTATGCCGTGCCGCTGGTGGTCGTGCCGCCCTGGGGCCCTGCGTGGGAGGGGTTTTCGATCGCATGGCGCACCAAGCTCTATGACCGGCGGGTCTACCGGATGCCCGAGGACCGCCGGGCGGATCAGCTCGTGCTCGCCGCGCGCGTGCCGCGGCTGGCCGGACCGCTCTGGCACCATGGCTGGCGCGATCTTGCCCAGGTGGTGGCAAAGATGAACGCGTCGAGCACGCGGGCGGCAGAATTCGGGCGGCGCAAGCCGCTCTGGGCGCTGCGCCTGCGGGTGCCCTTCGCCCTGCCCTTCTACATGCTCCAGCACGTCGTGCTGCGCGGGCGGTTCAGGGGCGGCCTCTACGGCGTGGGCCTGGGGATCATCCTCGCCTATGGCCGGTGGCTGCGCGACGTCAAGCAGCTCGAACTCTACCGCCGCGAGCGGTGGGAGGCGCGGGCGCGCCCCCATCCCCCAGCAGAAAGCACCCCCCGATGACCGCGACCAACACGACCCCCGTCCCCGAGCTCTACGTGTCCGCCGAAAGCGCGGCCAAGCTCAGGATCGCGGCCGGCGACCTTCCGTCCTGGGACCTGACCCCCCGGCAGGTCTGCGATCTCGACCTGCTCACGAACGGGGGCTTCCATCCGCTGAAGGGCTTTCTCGGCCGGGCCGATTACGATCGCGTGGTGCATGAGATGCGGCTGGCGGACGGGACGCTCTGGCCGATCCCCATCACGCTCGACGTGTCCGAGGCGTTCGCCGACAAGGTCGCCCCGGGCCAGGACGTGGCCCTGCGCGACCCGGAGGGGGTGATCCTCGCCATCCTGTCGATCACCGACCTCTGGCGCCCGGACAAGGCGGTGGAGGCGGCGGCGGTCTACGGCGCGGAC
>JANNOT010000036.1:0-10317 GCA_031399375.1 Paraoceanicella sp. | reverse complement strand
GGGGGATGTCACCGACCTTGCCGACCTTGCGGCGTCCATCGCGGCGGCCGAGGCGCTTGCGCCGCTCCAAGTTCTGGTGAACAACGCGGCCAACGACACCCGCCATGACTGGGAGGACATCACCCCGGAGAGCTGGGACCGGTCCGTCGCGGTGAACCTGCGCCACCAGCTTTTTGCGTCGCAGGCCGCAGCGAGGCTGATGATCCCGCGTGGGACGGGGTCGATCATCACCTTCGGCTCCGTCGCGCCGCGCATGGGGATCCGGGATCTGACGGTCTACAACACCTGCAAGGCGGCGGCGCGCGGCCTGACGCGCAGCCTGGCGCGCGAGCTTGGCGACCACGGCATCCGGGTGAATTCCATCATCCCCGGCGCGATCCTGACCCCCCGGCAGCTCAAGCTCTGGATCGGGCCGGAGGAGGAGGCGAAGATCCTCGCCGAGCAATGCCTGCACCGGCGCCTGGTCGGCGCGGACATCGCGCAGATGGCGCTCTTTCTCGGCTCGGACGTCTCGTCCGCCTGCACCAGCCAGGATTTCATTGTGGATGGCGGGCTGATCTGACATGACCCGGGTCGCCGACAGCGAATGGCTGCGCGACCTCAACCGCCGCCGGGTGCTGGGCGAGGTGCGCAGGCGCGGTGCGGTCGCCCGGGTGGATATTGCCGGGACGACGGGCCTCAGCCCCGCCACGGTCACCGTGGTCACCACCGAGTTGATCGATCACGGCCTGCTCGAGGAGGCGCCGGGCGAGCCGGACCGCCTGCGCGCCCGCGGGCGGCCAAGGGTGATGCTGCGCCTCGTCCCCTCGGCGCTCTTCCTGGGCGGCGTGAAGATCTCGGAACACCGCATCTCGGCCGTCGTCATCGACTTCTCCGGCGAGACGGTGGGCGAGGCCGAGGCGCCGGTGCGCACGCGCCGCCACGCGCCCCCGGTGCTGCGCGACCTGATCGAGGACGTGATGCGCGCGGCCTGCCACCGGGCGGGCGTGCGGGTCGAGGCGCTCGCGGGCCTCGGCATCGGGGTCCCGGGTTTCGTCGATGCGGCAACGGGCGTGTGCCACTGGTCGCCGATCCTGTCGGAAATGCCGGTGAATTTCGCGCGCCTGATGGAAACGCGGTTCGCCTGCCCCGTGTTCGTGGACAATGACGCAAACCTTGCCACCCTGGCCGAACTCTGGTTCGGGCTCGGCCAGGGGCGGGAGAATTTCGTGGTGGTGACGGTCGAGCACGGGGTCGGCATGGGCCTTGTCATCGACGGGCGCATCCAGCGCGGTGCCCGCAGCCTCGGCGCCGAGTTCGGGCATATCAAGGTCCAGCTCGGCGGCGCGCTTTGCCGCTGCGGCCAGCGTGGCTGCCTGGAGGCCTATGTGGCCGACTATGCCGTGCTGCGCGAGGCGTCGGCGTTCATGGCGGGCGTGGACACGACCGACCCCCTGCGGATGCAGGACGGGCTGGCCGAGCTTGCCGCCCGCGCCCGGGCGGGCGATCCCCCCGCCGCCGCCATCTTCCGCCGGACCGCCGAGATGCTGGGGATGGGGCTCGCCAATCTCGTGAACATCCTCGACCCCGGGCTGATCATCCTGTCGGGCGAGCGGTTCCGCAACGAGCTTCTCTTTCCCGAGATCATGGAGGCGGCGCTGCTGGCCAATTCGGTCGCCCACGGTCCACCCGGCCCCGCGATCCGCACGCATATCTGGGGTGACCTGCTCTGGGCGCGCGGGGCGGCGGCGCTGGCGCTCGAGGGGCTCTTTGCCGACCCGCTGCTCGGCCTCTCCACCCTGAAGGCGTCGGCCTAGGACGGCGTCACACCGCGCAGCCGCTCGGAGCGGCGTCGCAGCATCTCGACCGCGGCCAGAAGCCCGACCGACACCACGACGAGAATGGTTGCCGCCGACAGGATCGCAGGGCTGATCTGCTCGCGGATCCCGTTCCACATCTGCCGCGGGATGGTCTGTTCGTCATGCGCGGCAATGAAGAGCACGACCACCACCTCGTCAAAGGACGTGACGAAGGCAAAGAGCGCCCCCGACACGACGCCCGGCAGGATCAGCGGCAAAGTGATCGCAAAAAATACCCGCGCGGGCGTGGCGCCGAGGTTCTGCGCCGCCCGCGTCAGGGACTGGTCGAACCCCACCAGCGTCGCGGTGACCGTGATGATAACGAACGGGATCCCCAGCGTCGCATGGGCCAGCACAATGCCGAGATAGGGAATGCCCCATTTGGAAATCTCGATGGATGAGTAGAAGAAGAACAGCCCCGTCGCTGTGATGATGACCGGCACGATCATGGGCGAGATCAGGATCGCCATGATCCCCCGGCGGAACGGCATGTCGGGCCGCGACAGACCCAGCGCTGCGATGGTTCCCAGCACGGTCGCCACCAGCGTCGAGAAGAACCCGATGATGATGGAGTTCCGCGCCACCCCCACCCAGGTCGCGTTCGACCACGCATCGGCCCACCAGGCCCAGTCCCGCGGCGCCTCGGCGCTTTGCATGCCGAAGGTCAGCAGCAGGTCGTACCAGCGCAGGGAATAGCCCGCGGGGTCGAAGGCGAGCATGCGCTCGGTAAAGGTGAAATAGGGCTCGGCGTTGAAGCTGAGCGGGACGATGATCAGGATCGGCGCGATCAGGAACATGAGGATCAGCGCGCAGATCACCCGGTAGACATAGATCCAGACACGCTCCAGCGGTGTCGCATAGACGGGGATCGCCATGCCCCTACCCCAGCTTCATGTTGTCGATGCCGATCAGGCGGTCATAGAGCCAGTAGAGCAGGAGCACCGCCGCCAGCAGGATCGCCGCGAGCGCCGCCCCCAGCGACCAGTTCAGCGAATCCTGCATGTGGAACGCGATCATGTTGGAGATGAGCGTCCCGCTCGTCCCCCCCACCAGCGCCGGCGTGATGTAGTAGCCGACGGCCAGGATGAAGACGAGCAGTACCCCCGCCCCGATCCCCGGCACGGTCTGGGGGAAATAGACCCGGCGGAACGCGGTCCAGCTCGTCGCCCCCAGACTGCGGGCGGCACGCACATAGCTCGGCTTGATCGTGCGCATCACCGAATAGAGCGGCAGGATCATGAAGGGCAGCAGGATGTGCACCATGGCCACGATCGTCCCCGCCTGGTTGTAGATCATCTGGATCCGCCCCTCCTCGTCCACGATACCCAGCGAGACGAAGATGTCGTTCACCACCCCCTGGCTCTGCAGCAACACCATCCAGCTTGTCGTGCGCACCAGGAGCGAGGTCCAGAACGGCAGCAGCACCAGGATCATCAGGAGGTTCGACCAGCGCATCGGCAGGGTCGCGAGCAGATGCGCGACAGGATAGCCGAGCAGGAGGCAGAGCGCCGCGATCACGGCCGAGAGGATCATCGTTCGGAAAAAGAGCGGGATGTAGATCTGCCGCTCCTCGCCGACCGCCACGATGTTGCCGTCCACGTCCCGCGTCCGGTCGAGTGCTGCGATGTAGAACGCGGCCGTATGGCGCGGCGCGGCGGCGCGCATCACCGACCAGAGCTGCGGATCGGCCCATTTGCGGTCGGCCTTCAGGACCGCGTCCTGGTAGGGGGGCACGAAATCCTTCGCCTTGCGCCCTGTTCCGGTGAAGAGCGAGCGCGTGCCCGACATGTCGTAGTTGATCCGCGTCCCCACGATGCCGACCGTCCGCGCCGCCGCCGCGTCCTGAAGGTCGAGGACCAGCGCCTCGTAGGCAGCCTCGGTCGGGGCGCCCGCGTTCTGCTCGAACCAGGCGGTGAGCCGGGGCATGTGGTCGGCAAAGCCGGGGTTGTAGACCGAGCGGTAGAGCATCTGCCCGATCGGGATGACGAAGCTGATGACGATGAAGAGCAGCAGCGGCGCCACAAGCAGGAACGCGCGCTGCTTCGAGCGGCGCTGCGCGATCGCCAGCGCCTGCTTCAGCGGCATGCCTTCGACCGTTTGCAGGCGTCCTGCCGTCAGATCGGCCATGCGCACCTCTGCGGGAAACGGGGGCGCGCCGGGGAGCCGGCGCGCCCGGGTTGCATCAGCCCTTGGCGAGCCAGGCCGCGAAGCGTTCGTTCAGCTCGGTGTCCCGGTCGGCCCAGAAGTCGAACCCGTTCACGAGCGCGTTCTTCAGGTTCCCCTCGGCCGTCGGCATGTGGGGCGCCATCTCGGTCTTGCCGTCCTTGAACGTGCCCACCAGCGGGCCTGAGGACAGGCGCGCGGGACCGTAGGAGATCCACTTGGCCTGGTCCGCCAGGCGCTGGGTGTCGGTCGAGAACTTGATGAACTCCAGCGCCGCGTCCTTGTTGGGCGCGCCCTTCGGGATCACGAACAGGTCGAAATCCATGATCTGCCCGTCCCAGACGATCTCGAACGGCTTGCCCTCGTCCACGGCGGCATTGAAGATGCGCCCATTATAGGCAGTGGTCATCACCACCTCGCCATCGGCCAGAAGCTGCGGGGGCTGGGCGCCCGCCTCCCACCAGACCACCTCGGACTTGATGCTGTCGAGCTTGGCGAAGGCCCGCGCGACGCCCTCCTCGGTCTCGAGCATCGTGTAGACGTCGGTCGCGGGCACGCCGTCGCCGATCAGGGCCATCTCGAGGTTCGCCTTGGCGCCCTTGCGCAGGCCGCGCTTGCCGGGGAACTTCTCAAGATCGAAGAAGTCGGCCATGGTCGTCGGCTTCTCGCCCGGGAACTTCGCGCCGTCATAGGCATAGATGGTGGACCATACGATAGAGGCCACGGCGCAATCGGTCAGCGAGCCCTCGACGAAATCGTCGACCGCGGGGGTCCCGTCCGGGGCGGCTGGCAGGGAGGCGGCATCGATGGGCTCGATCAGCCCCTCGTCGCAAAGGCGGATCGCGTTGGACATCTCGATATCAGCGACGTCGATGGTGACGTTGCCCGCCTCGACCATCGCCTTGATCGGGGTCGCGGGATTGTCGGCGTCGACCGAGATCACCTTGATCCCGGTCTTTTCCGCGAAGGGCTTATGATAGGCCTCGATCTGGCTTGTGGCATAGGCGCCGCCCCAGGACATCACGGTGATTTCCTGGGCGGTCGCCGCACCGGCGATCAGCGCGGTCAGCGCCGTCGTGGCCATCAGTCTTTTCAGAAACATCGTGGTACTCCCTCATGTGGAATGCGGCGCGTTCCCCGCGCCGCGCGTGGATCAGGCGCCCAAGCAGTCGAGCGCCCGGCAGTCGGCCGGATCCCAACCGACCTGAACGGTGTCGCCCCGCGCCAGGGGACGCTGGCCGAGACGGTTCGGAACCTTCACGATGAAATCCTGCGACCCCGCGACATCCATGCGCACGCGGATATGGTCGCCGACATAGATCATTTCCTCGATCCGCCCGTCGAGCGTGACCGGAAGGCTGCCCGCCTCGGGCGCGATCTGGACCCGCTCGGGGCGGATCGACAGGGTCGTGCGCGCGCCCGGCCTGTCGGCAAACACCGGGGTGGCGGACACCATCTGGCCCCCCGCGATCTCCACCGCGCAGGTCCCGCCCCGCACCTCGCGCACCGTGCCGTCGATGCGGTTGTTCTCGCCGATGAACTGGGCAACGAAGGAATTGTCAGGCCGCTCGTAGAGCGTGTCGGGGGTGGAGAGCTGCTGGATCACGCCGTCGTTGAACACAGCGATCCGGTCGGACATGGTCAGCGCCTCGGACTGGTCATGGGTCACGTAAACCACAGTCACGCCAAGGCTTTCGTGGATGTGCTTGATCTCGTACTGCATCTGCTCGCGCAGCTGCTTGTCGAGCGCGCCGAGCGGCTCGTCCATCAGGACGAGGTCGGGCTCGAAGACCAGCGCGCGCGCCACCGCCACCCTCTGCTGCTGGCCGCCCGAAAGCTGGGCGGGCCTGCGCGCGGACATCTGGGGCAGCTCAACCATTTCGAGCGCGCGCTTGACCTTGGCCGCGATGTCCGCCTTGCCCATGCCGCGGACCTGAAGGGGGAAGGCGAGGTTTTCGGCCACCGTCATGTGGGGAAAGAGGGCGTAGTTCTGGAACACCATGCCGATGCCGCGCCTGTGCGGGGCCACATGGTTGATCGGGCGCCCGCCGAGGAAGATCTCGCCCGAGGTCGCCACCTCGAAGCCTGCGAGCATCATCAGGCACGTCGTCTTGCCGGAGCCGGAGGGGCCGAGCATCGTCAGGAACTCGCCCTTTGCGATGGAAAGGTTCAGGTCCTTCACGACCAGCGTTTCGCCGTCATAGCTCTTCTGAACCCGCTCGAACGCGACGAACGCGCCCGAGTTGCCCCGGTCTGCCAAATGCCATGCTCCCTGTCGGCCTGTGAACCGATCCCCGTTCCACGGTTTTTCCGTGGGTTGACCAAAAGCGTAGCAGCAAATCGGGGGAGCGCAATGGGCTTTGCAGCCCGCGGCGCCGCGCGGCGCCAACGAATGATGCAGCGCGAGCGGCCTGCCTATTTCGGCGCCATGCGGATCGCGCCGTCGAGGCGGATCACCTCGCCGTTCAGCATCGGATTCTCCACGATGTGGCGCACGAGCGCGGCAAATTCCGCGGGCGCGCCGAGCCGGGCCGGGAAGGGCACCTGGGCGCCGAGGCTCGCCTGGGCCTCGGCCGGTAGGCCCTCGAGCATCGGGGTCAGGAACAGGCCCGGGGCGATGCCCATGACGCGGATCCCCGACCGCGACAGATCGCGCGCCATGGGCAGCACCATGCCCGCGACCGCCGCCTTCGAGGCCGCATAGGCGATCTGACCGATCTGCCCGTCGAACGCGGCCACCGAGGCTGTCATGATGATCACCCCCCGCGCGCCATCGGCCCCCGTCGGGGGCGCCGCGGCCATTCCGGCCGCCGCCTCGACCGCCGCGTGGAACGTACCGACCAAGTTGACCCCGATCACCCTTGCAAAGAGCGCCGCGTCATGGGGCCGCCCGTCGCGGTCCACGCTGCGCGCGGCAGGCGCGATCCCGGCGCAGGCGACGAGGATCCGCTCCTGCCCCTGGCCCGCCCGCGCCTCGGCGAAACCGGCAGAGACGGAGGCGGGGTCTGCCACGTCGGTCCCATGGAACCGCGCCCCCGTCTCCGCGGCCATCCGCGCCCCTCCGGCCGCGTCGCGGTCCAGGATCGCGACCGCGACCCCGGCCCCGCGCAGCATCCGGACGACCGCCGCCCCGAGCCCCGACGCCCCCCCGGTCACCACCGCCGCCAGCCCCGCACCAAGCTCCATCCCGCCCCCCTGATATGTGGTGACCCCGGCAGGAGTCGCATCCCCATAGAAAACATGAGACATTCCGGCGCAAGTTGGAAACAGCGCATCACGCAACATCAAGGGGTTACAATGAACGATGGAAACCACTCATCGATTCCCTGCGCCCGCGCTACCTATCGAGTGCGCGAAACGGTGCGCGTCCCTTTTTGCGTCATGCAACCTTCGCTGCTAGCGAGGGTCATGTCCTCGGCGGTGGTGTAGCTGGCCGGTAGTGTCGCCGCCCGCCCGCGCGCTCTAACATAGCGCGGTAGCGGGCGGGCGGCTGCGCGGGTGGTCATCGGCGGTTCTTCGGTAGGGTCGGGGTTGCGTGTACCAACCTGGACCGGAGAGCACCGATGACCGACAAGGTGATGACCCTGCGCGGGATGGTCGAGAAGACCCCCGACGCCGACGTGCTGAGCGAGATGATCGGCTTCGGCGCTTCGCTCGGCGACGGGGCGGCGACCGCGGAGCCACGCCCCGACCGCGCGGGAAACGGCACCAGGCGGCTCAGTCGGCCGGCCTGAGGCGCAGGAGCCGGCCAGCGCCGCCCCAGGCCACGGGCTCCGCGAGCACGCCGGCGAGCGGCCCGGCTGCAGCCATCGCAGTGTCGGTGACGGCGAGGATAGCGTCGGCGCCCGTGTCGACGCCCCGCAGCGCCGCCTGCGCCCGGGCGGCGTCGTTCACCGGGGCGCCGACCGCCGTGTAGTTGACCCGGCCCGGATAGCCCAGATCGCCCACGATCCCGCGGCCGACCTGCACCCCGATCCGCACACGGCAGGCGCACAAGCCCTCGTGGCGGCGCATGGCGACCAGCGCGCCGAGCGGGCCGATGAGGCCGAGCGCAGCCTCGACCGCAGGGCGCGCGGGCGCAAGGTGGGGTTCCGGTGCGCCCCAGATCGCCAAAAGCCCGTCGCCGGTGAACTTGTCCACGACGCCGCCCGAGGCTTCGATCCGCGGCCCCGCGACTGAGAACACCGCGTCGAGCAACGCCACGGCCTCCGCAGGCGGGACTGCGGCCGCGAGCGCGGAGAAGCCTTCCAGGTCGAGAAAGAGCACTGCGATCTCGGCCGCGCGTGGCCGGGCGGCTTCGGGTCCCGAGCGGAGCAGCTTTCGCACCAGCGTGCGTGGAGCATAGGCCTCAAAAAGTGCGATGGCCTCAGCCGCGCGCGACAGCGCCTCGGCTGCGGCCGCGGTCTCGCGCACCCTGCCTTGCGCCACCGGCGCGACGCGGGCGCGGGCTTCGGCGAAGCGCGACTCTTCAAGTGCTCCTGCGGCTTCGGCGAGCGCTGTCACGGGCCGCGCGATGGCCCGCCCCAGCGCCGCGGCGGCGAGCGTGGCGGCCCCGAGCAGCACGAGGCCCATGCCGAGCACGATCCACTTGACCCAGCGGTCGCGCCGGGTGGCCGCGCTCGGGTAGTGGAAGCCGACCGTGAGCGCGAGATCGCCGTAGCCCGGGAGAGCGCGCAGCAGGAACACCGTCGGATCGCCGGCGGGATAGGGCGACCAGTGCCCTTGCGCTGCCCGGAACGGGGCGGTCGCCGTCAGCGGCCTCGGATCAGCCCAGATCGAGGCAAGCGCCGCGTCACCCACGGCGTCGAGCGCGGCCGGCGCATCGCCGGTCAGGCCCGGATGGGCGAGCACGCGGTCGCGCCCGAGAAGCACGAAGGGCGTCACGCCGAACTCGGCGCGCAGCAGGGCGAGGTGGCCAGACAGGTCCGCGGGGTCAACGGCGGCCGACACCACGCCCGCCGCCGCGCCGTCCACGTCGCGCAGGGGCTCGGTCCATGTCAGCGCGGCGCCGCCGCGAAAGGCCAGCACGCTCCACCCGGCGGGGGGAGCGGACCCGGCCTCGAGCCCCTCCTCGATCACGGCGGCGGGGGTCTCCGCGCGGCGAACGACGAGGCCTTCGCCGCCGGGGCCGCGGAGCACGACGGCATCGACCGCGGGAGCGGCGGCGAGGGCCCCCGCCAAGAAGACGCGGCGCAGCGCTGGCGCGTCGGGATCAAGCGCGCCTGCACGCGTCGCCGCCGCAACGGCGGCGCCGACTGCGGCGGCGGGCGCGATGCGCGACGCCACCCTGTCGCCCAGAGCGTCGAGCAGGAGTTCGCTCTGACCGCGCAAGGACCGCTCCGAACCGTCGCGCGCCGCCGTCCAGCCGAGCGCGAGGACCGGGCCGACCGCCGCGACCACGAGCGCGGCCAGCACGGCGGGAACCAGCCGTTCGGCCGAGATCCGCCGGCGCTCGGGACCGGCGTCCCGCGCGGTCCGAAGCGGCGCGTCGGCCGCCTGCGGCGCAATCCGTGTCATCGGCATGGTCCTCTTCGACATTCAGCTTCATCGCCGCGGCGTTCTCGATCACAAGATAGCGTGATGTTCAGCACGTGTTTTCTGCGTGCGAAGCAGGCGCGGGCGTCTGCGGTACGGGGTGCCCAGATGGAGCGGCCCTTGCACGCCCCCTCGCGGCTGCGGCGCGCCTCGCTGCGCCGCCCATTCAGCGGAATTGGCTGGCGAAAGTGACCGTCTTCGGCTACCCGCCGGCCAACATTGGGGCGCCCTGCCTCGTTCGGTGTCGTGTTCATCGAACTCCGTTCCTCGCTCGTCATCGCGACCGCCGCCGTCCCGATCGGCGCCGTTCCTGCCCCGGTTTCGCGGACACCCTCTGACTTGTGCAGGAGAGTGCCGGGATGCCGAAGACCCGTCCAGCCGATGCGCCCGCGTATCGGGGTGCACGTCACCGAACTGGTGCGCGCCGGGCGCATGCCAAGGATTCCGGCGCGGTCCAGCCCGTCTCGGCTGTGCCGCACCCTATCGGGTGGCTCGGCAGCGGCCGCGATCCGACCCGGATCAAGGGTCGGATTGCGTCCTGAAACCCGCGGCGAAGTGAAGGCCATCGGGGGTCGGGCGACCATCAGTTGGCGACTCGCGCGCGGTAGGCCGCCGTTAAGTTGAAGAGCCTCAGCCCGCTTGACCTGACCCCCATCGCTCATCCGGCAGCGACTGGAATCGCGGGGTTAGGATTTCGCGTGCCGGGGCCGTGAGCAACGGGCATCGGCGCGCAGCTTTTCAGGTGGCGCAGCGCCGATGCCCGTTGCGGGCGCAACGTCTC
>JANNOT010000266.1:0-3900 GCA_031399375.1 Paraoceanicella sp. | reverse complement strand
GGGGGTTGCGAACGACCATTCGATCGCCTGGGGCATTGCCCGCGTCCTGCATGGCGCGGGGGCAGAGCTGGCGTTCACCTACCAGGGCGAGGCGTTCGGCAAGCGCGTGGCGCCGCTGGCGGCGAGCCTGGGCGCGGAGCTGCTGATTCCGGCCGACGTGCAGGACTCGGCCTCGCTCGATGCGCTCTTTGCCCGGCTGGCCGCGGACTGGGGCAGGCTCGACTTCGTCGTCCACGCCATCGCCTATTCGGACAAGGCCGAGCTTTCGGGCCGGTTCCTGAACACCAGCCGGTACAACTTTCTCAACTCGCTCGACATCTCCTGCTACAGTCTGGTGGATGTGGCGCGCCGGGCGGCCCCGCTGATGACCGGGGGCGGCGCGGTGGTGACCCTGACCTACCTGGGGTCCCAGCGTGTCATGCCAAATTACAACGTGATGGGGGTGGCCAAGGCGGCGCTGGAATGTTCCGTGCGCTATCTGGCCAACGATCTCGGGCCGGACGGGATCCGGGTGAACGCGATCAGTCCCGGCCCGATGCGCACCCTCGCAGGCTCTGCCATCGGCGGGGCGCGCAAGGTCTACCGCGAGGTCGAAGCGAACGCACCGATGCGCGCGAACGCGGCGCTCGACCATGTGGGGGGGGCGGCGCTCTACCTGCTGTCGGATCTCGGCGCCTCGACCACGGGCGAGGTCATCTTCGTCGATGGCGGCTACCATGCCATCGGCATGGCCCAGCCGGACAACCTGTGACGGCGCGGCCGGGGTCGGGCCGGCGCCATCGCCGCTCGGACGAGGGCGGCGGGCGATGATGGTCAAGCTCGCCGTCTTTGACGCCTATGGCACCCTCTTCGACGTGGCCTCGGCCGCGCGGGCGGCGGCGGCGGATCCTGCCCATCCGGAGCTTGGGGCCCATGCCGCCCGGCTGTCGGAAACCTGGCGGCTGAAGCAGCTTCAGTATAGCTGGCTCCGGGCGATCACCGGTGCGCATGCGGATTTCTGGACCGTGACGGGCGACGCGCTCGACTATGCGCTCGACGCCTGCGGGCTGACCGATCCCGCGCTGCACGCGCGTCTCATGGCGCTCTACCGGACCCTTGCGGCCTATCCCGAGGTGCCGGGGATGTTGCAGGACCTGCGCGCCGCGGGCCTGCGGACCGCGATCCTGTCGAACGGGGCACCCGCGATGCTCGACAGCGCGGTGCGGTCGGCCGGGATCGACGGGCTTCTGGATGCGGTGCTGAGCGTGGAAAGCGCGGGCGTCTTCAAGCCTGACCGCCGGGTCTACGACCTTGTCGCGGCAAGGTTCCCGGTGCGGGCCGAGGAGGTGCTCTTCGTCTCCTCCAACGGCTGGGACGCGGCGGCGGCGGCGGGGTACGGGTTCCGGGTGCTCTGGGTCAACCGCGCGGGCGACCCGATGGAACGCCTGCCCTGGCGCCCGCCCCATGTCGCGCGCGATCTGACCGGCGTGGCCGTGCTGGCGCGGGGACTGGGGTGAGGCGGTTCACCACCTCGGACGGGCTCGGCCTCGCCTTCCGCGACGAAGGTGCCGGGCTCGCCGTCCTCTGCCTCGCAGGGCTCACCCGGAACATGGAGGATTTCGATCCCGTCGCCGCGGCACTGGCCGGGCAGGCGCGGGTGATCCGGCTCGACGCCCGCGGGCGCGGGGCGTCGGATTACGACCCCAACCCCGCGAACTACCATGTGACGGTCGAGGCGCGCGATGCGCTGGAGCTGCTCGATCATCTCTCCATTCCCCGCGCCCTGGTGATCGGGACGTCGCGGGGCGGGATGCTCGCCTTTCTGATGGGTCTGGCGGCGCACGAGCGGCTGGCAGGCGTCGTCCTGAACGATATCGGGCCAGAGATCGCGCCCGAGGGGCTGGCCGCCATCATGGCCTATGTCGGCCTGCCGCCCACCGACCGCGACCTTGACGCCGCCGCCGCGCGGCTTCGGGCGCAGAACGCCCTGCGGTTCCCGGGCGTGGCGCTGTCGGCCTGGCGGGTCTGGGCCGCGCGGACCTATCGCCCGCTTCCGGGCGGCGGTCTGGCGCTGCGCTACGACCCTGCGATCCGCGACGCGCTGCTGGCGCAGGCCGAGGCGGGGCCGCTGCCCGATCTCTGGCCGCTCTTCGACGGGCTGGCGGGCATCCCGCTCGGCCTGATCCGGGGGGCCAATTCCGATCTGCTGACGGCAGAGACGGCCCAGAGGATGCGCGCGCGCCGTCCGGACATGCGCTATGCTGAGATCGCGGATCGCGGGCATATCCCGTTTCTCGACGAGCCGGGCAGCCTCGCGCTGATCCGCGCCGTGCTGGCCGACGCCGAGGCAGGGGGGCGCCCATGACCGACATCGCGATGATCGAGGCGGCAGCGCTGCGGCTGGCCCCGGTGGTCCGGCGCACCCCGCTTCTTGCGTCGGATTTTCTCGACGAGATCGCGGGGCGGCGCGTGCTGGTCAAGGCCGAATGCCTCCAGCACACCGGCTCGTTCAAGTTCCGGGGGGCGTGGTCGCGCCTGTCCGCCATGGGCGCGGCCGAGCGGGCGGGGGGCGTGCTCGCGTTTTCCTCGGGCAACCATGCCCAGGGGGTGGCGCGGGCGGCGCGGCTCTTCGGCATCCCGGCGGTGATCGTGATGCCCCGGGACGCGCCGCGGATGAAGATCGACAACACCCGCGCGCTGGGGGCCGAGATCGTGCTCTACGACCGCGCGACCGAGGACCGCGAGGTGATCGGCGCGGCGCTCTCGGCCGAGCGTGGACTGACCCTCGTGCGGCCCTATGACGATCCGTTCGTGATCGCGGGCCAGGGTACCGCGGGGCTCGAAATCGCCGAGCAGGCCGCCGAGGCGGGAGTGACGCGCGGCGACGTGCTGGTCTGCTGCGGTGGCGGGGGCCTGACCTCGGGCATCGCCGTTGCGCTTGCCGCCCGTGCCCCCGGGCTGCGGGTGCGACCCTGCGAGCCCATGGGGTTCGACGATACCGCCCGCTCGCTGCGATCGGGCACGCGCGAGGTGAACGCGACTGCCAGCGGCTCGATCTGCGACGCGATCGTGACGCCCAGCCCGGGCGAGATCACCTTTCCCCTGATGCGCAGCCATTGCGGGCCCGGCCTCGTGGTCAGCGACGACGAGGCGCTGCATGCCGTCGCCCTCGCCTTCACCCGGCTGAAGCTGGTGCTGGAACCGGGCGGCGCCGTGGCGCTTGCCGCCGCGCTGTTTCGCCGGGACGACATCGCGGGCGACGCCGTGATCGTGATGGCGAGCGGCGGCAACGTGGACGCAGCCATGTTCCAGACGGCCCTGACCCGCTTCGCATGACCGTCGGCCCGTCGCGGCCCCGTTAACGCTGATATCCCGCCTGCCGCAGGGTCCGTGACGCGAATCTCACGCTGGAGTCACGCAGGGGCCGTTAAGACTTTGTTCATAGGTCGTGGGTTGTAGCGGTGGCGTCCAGACAGCGATAGCATCAAGAATAGTCCGGCAGGACGATGGGGCGGAGGGGCCGGAAACGGCGAGAGACACCTTCGCAGGGGGGCTTGCCCACCGATCGAAGTGCCGAAGCTCAAAGGGGGTCTGCAGCGATTTCCCGCGGCAGGCCCCCGATTATTCCTGCCCGCCCCTTCAGCCATCGGCCCTGATCGCGGCATTCTCGGGGTCATGGGGGCAGTCCTGCGCCACCACCGCGTCCCAGAGCGTGCGGTGCATCCGCACCTGAACCCTCGTGCCGGGCAGGGCGAGCGCCGGGGGCAGGTAGCCCAAGCCGATCTGTTGCCCGAACACCACCGAGTAGCCGCCCGAGGTCAGGCGCCCGACGACCCGGCCGTCATGCCAGAGCGCTTCCTTGCCCCAGGGGTCGGTGTCCTGCGGCCCGTCGATCAGGAGCGGCACGCAGCGCGCGCGGAT
>JANNOT010000257.1:0-4108 GCA_031399375.1 Paraoceanicella sp. | reverse complement strand
ATGACGAGGTCCACGGGGTTGAGGGGGTTGATCTTTTCCGGATCGCCGCCCAATGCGACCATCGCGTCGCGCATGGCGGCGAGGTCCACGACCGCGGGCACGCCGGTGAAATCCTGCATCAGGACGCGGGCGGGGCGATAGGCGATCTCGCGCGGGTTGCGCCCGCCCTGGGCGGCCCAGGTGGCGAAGGCGCGGATATCGTCGAGCGACACCGTTTTCCCGTCCTCGAACCGCAGCATGTTCTCCAGCACAACCTTCAACACCGCGGGCAGCCGGGAGAAATCGCCCAGGCCCGCCGCCTCCGCCGCATCGATGGAGTAATACGCATAGGTGGAACCGCCGACGTCGAGCGTCCGGCGCGTATGGGCGGTGTCGGTTCCGGTGCGGATGGGCATGGCGGCTCCTTCGGGGCGGGCGTCGCCCGGCGGTGGGCGTGGCGCGGGCTGCGTGAGACGGCTTGTGTGATGGCGCATAATGCTGCACCGCGCAAGTGTATGCAATGGTATACCGTGGAACATTTGAACCGTTTGTGATCGTCCTGGACATGCCATCGCAGCGGCGCCTTTCCCCGGCGCGCCCGCTCGGGTAGACCCGCGCCATGGGGCTGGAGGGTGCAGGGATCGCGGTGGACCGGGGCGGGCGGCGAGTGGTCGCCGAGGTCGGGTTCACGCTGTCGCCCGGCGAGATCCTCGTGCTGCGCGGGCCGAACGGTGCGGGCAAATCTTCGTTGCTGCGCGCGGTCGCAGGGCTGACGCCGCTGGCGGCGGGACGCATCACGCTCGACGGCGCGGCGGAGGTCGAGGCGCGGATCGAGCGGCTGGTCTATGCCGGTCATCTGGACGCGATCAAGCCGCAGCTGACGGTGGCCGAGAACCTCGCATTCTGGGCGCGGCTCGGCGGCGGCGACGCGGGCGCGGCACTCGACCGCTTCGGGCTGTCGCCGATCGCCGACCGGCGGGCGGGGATCTGTTCGGCCGGGCAGCGGCGGCGCCTGGGGCTGGCGCGGCTCATGCTGGCCGACCGGCCGCTCTGGCTGCTCGACGAGCCCACCGTGTCGCTCGATGCCGAGGCGACGGGGCTATTGGCCAGCCTGCTCGATACCCACGCGGCGCGGGGTGGCATGGCCATGGTCGCGACCCATGTGCCGCTCGGCCCCGGACCCGAACGTGTGCTGACGCTCGCGCCGCCCGGGCCGGGGTCTGCGGCCGATCCGTTTCTCGAGGCGTGGGGGTGAGGGCGTTTCTCGCCCTGCTCGCCCGCGACCTCGCGCTCGCGCTGCGCAGCGGCGGGGGGGCGGGGCTGTCGCTCGCGTTCTTTATGGTCACGGTCCTTCTGATGCCGATCGGCATCGGACCCGACGGGGCGGTGCTGGCCGCGGTTGCCCCGGGGCTGATCTGGGTCGCGGCGCTGCTCGCGAGCCTCCTGTCGCTCGACCGGCTGTTCCAGGCCGACGCCGAGGATGGGACGCTCGACATCCTCGCCCTGTCCCCCCTGCCGCTCGAGGCGGTGGCGGCAGGCAAGGCGCTCGCCCACTGGCTGACGACGGGGGCGCCGCTGGTCGTGGCCGCCCCTGTCCTCGCCATCACGCTCGCCCTGCCCGGGTCGGCCTACGGCCCGCTGATCGCGGCGCTCGCGCTCGGGACCCCGGCGCTCAGCGTCATCGGGACCGTGGGGGCGGCGTTGACGGTGGGGGTACGGCGGGGCGGGCTTCTGCTGTCGCTCCTCGTGCTGCCGCTCTACATCCCCACGTTGATCTTCGGTGCCCGCGCCGTCAGCCTCGCGGCCGACGGGCTCGCCCCGGGCCCGGCGCTCCTCCTCCTCGGCGCGGTCAGCCTGTTCGCTGCAGCGCTCGGCCCCTTTGCGGCCGCCGCCGCGCTGCGCGTCAACCTGCGCTGACGGCCCCGGTTGCCACGCGGGCGCCGTCTCGCTAGATAGGCCCCATGTCGCTCTGGGAGCTTGCCAATCCGACCCGGTTCATGCGCCTGTCCGGCCGCGTGCTGCCCTGGGTTGCCGGTCTCGCCGCCCTGGCGCTCGGCGCGGGGCTGGCTTGGGGATTCTTCCTGACGCCCGAGGATTACCAGCAGGGATCGACGGTCAAGATCATCTTCGTCCACGTTCCCGCGGCGATGATGGCGGTCAACATCTACGCGATGATGTTCGTGGCATCCCTGGTCTGGCTGATCCGGCGGCATCATGTCTCGGCGCTCGCGGCCAAGGCGGCCGCGCCGGTCGGGGCCACGATGACGGTGATCGCGCTGATGACCGGGGCGCTCTGGGGCCAGCCGATGTGGGGCACGGCCTGGGAATGGGACCCGCGGCTGACCTCGTTCTTCATCCTCTTTCTCTTCTATCTCGGCTACATCGCCCTCTGGTCCGCGATCGAGGATCCCGACAAGGCCGCGGACCTGACCGCTATCCTCGCGCTCGTCGGCTCGGTCTTTGCGATCCTGTCGCGCTATGCGGTGAATTTCTGGTCCCAGGGGCTGCACCAGGGTGCGTCGCTGTCGCTGGACCGCAGGACAAACATGGACCCGGTCTTCTGGTGGCCGCTGATCTTCTGCATCCTGGGGTTCTTCCTCGCCTTTCTGGCGCTCGTCCTCCTGCGCACCCGCACCGAGATCCGCGCGCGGCGCCTGCGCGCGCTGACGCTCGCGGGGCGGTGATGCCGGACCTGGGGAAATACGCCTTCGCGGTGCTCGCATCCTACGGGGTCAGCCTCGGTGCGCTCGGCGCGCTCATCCTCCTGTCCGTGGTCAACGCCCGGCGCATCGCCCGCGCCCTGGCGGCGGCGGAGGGTCGGCGCCGTGGCTGAGCAGACACGGACGCTCTGGGCGCTCGTGCCCGTCGCGGTAGCGGTCAGCGTTCTGGGCATCGGAGGGTGGGCGCTGTCGCGCAAGAACCCCGACGAGCTTCCCACGACCCTGGCGCAGAAGCCCGCGCCCGAGCTTGCCCTGACCCCGCTGCGGGGGGACGAGCCCCCCCCGACCCGCGCCGATCTGCTCGCCCCTGGGGTCAAGATCGTGAATTTCTGGGCAAGCTGGTGCGCACCCTGCCGGATCGAGCATCCTGCGCTGATGGAACTGTCCAAGACCGTCCCGATCATCGGTGTGAACTACAAGGACGACCCCGCCAATGCGCGCGGTTTCCTGGCCGAGCTGGGGGATCCGTTCGCAAAGCTCGGGGCGGATGCGACCGGGCGCACGGGGATAAACTGGGGGCTCTACGGCGTCCCCGAGACCTTCGTGATCGACGCGGAGGGGCGCGTTCTGCTGCGCCACCCCGGCCCGATCACCGAGGGCGTGCTGCGCGAGCGGATCCTGCCCGCCCTCGCCCCCCGCTGATCATTTCTCGAGCGTGTAGCGCTTCAGCAGCGGCCATTGGCTGGCCAGGAACACGAAGGTCAGGATGAGCTGGCCGAACGTGTCGAGAAACACCCACGCCCTGTCCCCCAGTACCCGCCAGACGAATTCGTTGAACACCGCCATACCGACGAAAAAGATGGCCCAGTTGCGGGTGAATACGATCCAGCCCCGATCCTCCAACGGCATGACCTCGCCCATCAGATATTTCAGATAGGACCGCCCCTGCACGATCAGCCCTCCGCCAAGCGCGAAGGCGAAAAGGCCGTAGACGACCGTGGGCCGCATCTTGGTGAAGGTGTCGTCGTTCAGCCAGACGGTCAACGCGCCAAACACGACGACGACGATGGCGGTAAAGACCGCCATGCGGGGCAGCGTCCGGGTCAGAGCCCAGGACAGGGCGAGCGAGGCGAGCATCAGGGGTATGAATGCCGCCGTCGCCACCACGATGCCGCTATAGGTCCGCCCCCCGACCGTGACGGGGGCGTCCTGGACCATCTGGTAGATGACGAAATACGCAACCACCGGCCCGAGCTCGAGCAGGAATTTCACGAACGGGTTCAGCACCCGCTCGTCCGGGCGCGGCGTCACGGACGGCTTGATGCCCGGCGTCATGCGGGCGCTCCGGTCAGGGCGCGCGCGAAATCGTCGGGGTCGAAGGGGGCCAGATCGTCGATCTGCTCTCCCACACCGATGGCGTGGATCGGCAGGCCGATCCGGTCCGCAAGTGCCACGAGCACACCTCCCTT
>JANNOT010000072.1:0-3048 GCA_031399375.1 Paraoceanicella sp. | reverse complement strand
GCCTCGGACATGGCCGAGCACTCGATGTGCCAGCCGGGGCGGCCGCGGCCCCAGGGGCTGTCCCAGCCGGGCTGGTCGGGGGCGGAGGGTTTCCAGAGGACGAAGTCCATGCCGCCGCGCTTGTAGGGGGCCACGTCGATGCGGGCGCCCTCGATCATCTGGGCGGTGCTGCGGTTGGAGAGGCGGCCGTACTCGGGGAAGCTGCCCACGTCGAAGAGGACGTGGCCCTCGGCGGCGTAGGCGTGGCTGCGGGCGATGAGGGTTTCGATCATCGCCACCATGTCGGGGATATGGGCGGTGGCCCGCGGCATGTGGGTCGGCTCGAGCGCGCCGAGTGCAGCCATGTCGTCGAGGTACCATTGCGTCGTCTCGGCCGTGATGCGGGCGATGGCGGCGTTCAGGTCCTCGCCGGAGCGGAGGGTCTCGGCGGCGCGGGCGTTGATCTTGTCGTCCACGTCGGTGAAGTTGCGGACGTAGGTGACGTTCCCCTCGCCATAGACATGGCGCAGCAGGCGGTAGAGCACGTCGAACACCACCACCGGGCGGGCATTGCCGAGATGGGCGCGGTCATAGACGGTGGGGCCGCAGACATACATGCCGACCCGGCCGGGGGTGAGCTCGCGCAGCACCTCCTTCTTCCTGGTCAGGGTGTTGTAGAGCCGGATCTCGGTCATGCACGGGCCCTCCTCGGGGTTTCCCGCGGCGGGCGTCGCATCCTTGGGGGGCTGGGGACGGGGGCGCGCCGCGGACGGGTGTCAGCGGATGATGCAGGGCTGGGCGCGACAGCATTTCCCGGTCATGGGCGGGGGAATACGCCCGCCCGCCCCTCTTGGCAAGGCCCCCGCGCGCTGCCATGGTCGCGCGCGAGGCGATAGGGGGACCCCATGATCATCGTGACCGGCACCATCGAGGTGGACCCCGCGCAGGCCGAGGCGCTGAAGCCCCATGCGCTGGCCGTGATGGCCGAGACGGCGAAGGAGGCGGGCTGCATCGTCTACCGCTTCTACCAGGATGTGGGCCTGCCCGGCACCTTCCGCGTCTACGAGGAATGGGAGAGCGAGGCGCATCTCGCCGCCCATGGCCAGACGCCGCACATGATCCCCTGGCGCGCGGCGCTGGCGGAGCTGGGGCTGAAGGCCCGCGCGATCCAGATCGTGGTCCCGGCCGAGATCCGGCCGCTCTGATGCCCCCGGCGCCTCCTGTCTCGGCCCGCCTGCGGTCGCTCGTCACCCCGGGCGAGGAGGGGTGGGAGATCCTCTACCGCGCCCGCGCACTCGCCGCGAGCGGGGTCGAGGTCACCATGCTGACCATCGGCGACCATGACTGGACGACGCCCGAGCCGATCATCGCCGCCATGGCCGAAAGCGCGAGGGGCGGGCACACCGGATACGCCGCACTCGCCGGCACCGACGCCCTGCGCCGGGCCATTGCTGCCCGGATGCAGGCGCAGTCGGGCGTGCCAACGGAACCCGAGAACGTCGTGGTGACCCCGGGCGGTCAGGCCGCGCTTTTCAGTGCGTTCATGGCGACCCTCGACCCCGGCGACCGGGCGCTGATCGTCGCCCCCCACTACGCGACCTATGTCGAGACGGTGCGCGCGGCGGGCGGCGTGCCGGTCACGGTCGATGCCCTGCCCGAGCACGGGTTCGAGCCGCGAGAAGCCGATCTCGCCGCCGCGGCCCCCGGGGCACGGGCGCTGCTCGTGAATTCGCCCCACAACCCCACGGGGGCCGTCTACGGGGCGGAGACCGTGGCGGGCATCGCCCGGGTCGCGCAGGACCACGACCTCTGGCTGATCTCGGATGAGGTCTATGCGGGCCAGGTCCACGAGGGTACCCACCGCTCGCCCCGCGCCGAGCCCGGGATGGCCGATCGGACGCTGGTGATCGGATCTTTCTCCAAATCCCATGTGATGACGGGGTTCCGTATCGGCTGGATCGCGGGGCCGGCCGACGCAATGGCGCGGGTGGAGGAGCTGAGCATCACCACCACCTACGGCGTGCCGGGCTTCATCCAGGATGCAGCACTCTGGGCGCTTGAGAACGGCGCCGCGATCGAGGCGGAGACGACCGCCCGCTACAACCGCCGTCGCCTGCGGGTCGTCGATGTGCTGCGGGGCGCCAACGGCATCGGCCATGTCGCCCCGCAGGGCGCGATGTACGTTATGCTCGACATCCGCCGCACCGGCCTGTCGGGCAAGGACTTCGCCAACAGGTTGCTGGAGGCCGAGCGCATCGCCGTCATGCCGGGGGAAAGCTTCGGCGCGGCCGCAGCGGGCCACCTGCGGGTCGCGCTGACCATAGACGACGACCGGCTCGAGGCAGCCCTCCGCCGCATCCTCGCCTTCGCCGACCGGCTGATGGTCGATGCCCGGTGAGACCTGGCGCGACCGAACGGCGCGCGCAGCCCGGTCCGCAGGCGCGTGGTGCGTCGACAATACCGCGCAGGGGAGCGGGGCCGGGTCTTGACGCCCAAGGTGCTCGGGCCGGCCGATCCCGGCTCCCCTGGCCTAGCTGCCCTCGGCGCGTCCGAGCGGCCCCCCGTCGAACAGGATCTTGCCGAGATACCTTGCACCCGCCGGGGTGAGATGGGTGCCATCATGGGAGATCAACGCGCCGTCCGGCGTGAACACCGGACAGGATTGGGCGCCGTCGCAGATCCGGGCGGGTATGTCGACGAACGTGTCGGGCGGCACGAGCGTGCCAAGCCTTGCCGTCTGTGCCGCCACATCGGCGCGGAGCGTGGCGCGTACCGCGGCCCGCTCGACGGGTGTCATGTCGAGATACGCAGGGATGTCGATCGTGCCGAAATGCTTTCGGCTGATGACGATCGGCGGTGATGCGGTGACCGTGCGCAGTGCCGCAAGCGTCGTCGGCAGCGCGTCGATCACCCAATCCCGCCAACTGGCGGCGAGGATCACGATGTCGGCCGCGCGCAGGCGCGCCTGCACGCCGGGATCATCGAGCGCGCTGGTGCGGGCGCACATGGGACGATCGGCCAGTGCGATCATGTCCCGATGTCCGCCCTCACGCAGCACGATGCCGCACG
>JANNOT010000222.1:0-4753 GCA_031399375.1 Paraoceanicella sp. | reverse complement strand
TAGAACTTCAGCGCATTGCCGCCCGTCGTCGTCTCGGGGCTGCCGAACATCACGCCGATCTTCTGGCGGATCTGGTTGATGAAGATGACCATGCAGTTGGATTTCGAGATCGAGCCTGTGAGCTTGCGCATCGCCTGGCTCATCAGCCGGGCCTGGGCGCCGACCTGGGCATCGCCCATGTCGCCCTCAAGCTCGGCCCGGGGCGTCAGCGCCGCGACCGAATCGACAACGATCACCGAGACGGCGCCCGAGCGGACCAGCGTGTCGGTGATCTCCAGCGCCTGCTCGCCCGCATCGGGCTGCGAGATCAAAAGCTCGTCGATGTTCACGCCGAGCTTGCGGGCATAGCCCGGATCGAGCGCGTGCTCAGCATCGACGAACGCGCAGACCCCGCCCTTTTTCTGTTCCTCGGCGATCACGTGCAGCGCGAGCGTGGTCTTGCCCGAGCTTTCGGGCCCGTAGATCTCGATGATCCGCCCCTTGGGCAACCCGCCGATGCCCAGCGCGATGTCGAGACCGATCGAGCCGGTGGAGATCGACTGCACCTCCATCACCGCGTCGCGCTGACCCAGACGCATGATCGAGCCCTTGCCGAAGCTGCGCTCGATCTGCGCGAGCGCCGATTCCAGCGCCTTGGTCTTGTCCATGCCGCGTCTCTCGCTCAGGTCCAGAAGGGGAGTTGCCATATGCCTTGCCTCTTGTTGCACGAATTGCGGGTCCCGGCAAATCTTTGACGTTCGCCTGATGTTCTCATCATAGGGCGAGAACGGAGGACGAACAACGTCTAAAATTGTCGAGGTCTGGGGCGACACTGCCGCGCAATGGTTGAGGAAGGGTGAACGCCTAGTTGCCCGACAACTGGCGAATGTTGCGGCGCGCAAGCTCGGCCATCTCGCCGTCGGGGTCGAGTTCGATCAGCGCAAACCAGACCTCCAGCGCCTCGGGCACGCGGCCGAGCACGGCGAGGTTCGCGCCCTTCTCGAACAGCGCCTCGGGGTTCGATGGCAGGGCCGCGAGCGCCGCCTCGGCCGCGGCAAGACCCCCTGTCGCATCGCCCGACCGGCGCCGCGCCGCGGCCTGGAGGGTCAGGAGATCGGCCCGCCCGGGGGAAAGCGCGAGGGCGCGGGCCAGATCCTCCTGCGCCGCCGCCCAGTCGCCCTGCCGCCCCCGCGCCTCGGCGCGCAAGGCCAGGGTATCCGCATCGGGGGCCGTCAGGGCAAGGATGCGCGAGATCGTCTCCTCGGCCAGCCGCGGCTCTTCAACCGCGAGCCAGAGGCGGGCGGCATCGCGAAACATCGCCGCGCGGGCCACGGCCCCGAGCCCGTTGCCCGGGGCGGCCGCGACTTCGGTCAGGATCACCGCGGCGGTCTTGCGCGCCCCCAGGGCCTCCAGCGCGCGCGCCTCGCAGGCCTTGGCCTCGGCCCCGCCGCCCAGCACGGCCCAGCGCGCTGCATCCTCGCGCGCGCGCTCGGGTGCCGCGGCGATGGCTGCCGTGCAGTCATCGGCCGAGCGGATCTCGGCCGATACCGGCGCCGCGACAAGGATGAACAACAGGGTGAGGAGTCGCATCGGCGCGGTTTCCGGCTATGGTGCGGCGCGACCATGACGGAGGACGGCGCGCGGTGCAAACGGCTTCTCCCACCCTCTTGAGCTTCGGCCACGGCTATTCCGCGCGGGTGTTCGCGCGGGGCCTGATCGCCCGGGGCTGGCGGGTCATCGGGACCACACGAGCGGCGGAAAAGGCCCGGGCCCTCCTGGCGGAGGGGGTCGAACCCCTGATCTGGCCGCCCGAGGGCACCGCCGCGCTCGACGCGGCGACCCATATCCTGGTCTCCGCCGCACCCGACCCGGACGG
This sequence comes from Paraoceanicella sp., assembly GCA_031399375.1. Taxonomy (GTDB): domain Bacteria; phylum Pseudomonadota; class Alphaproteobacteria; order Rhodobacterales; family Rhodobacteraceae; genus Paroceanicella. The sequence goes on along the minus strand of JANNOT010000222.1, from coordinate 2,898 downwards.
GGATCCGGTCCTGCGGGCGCTGGGGGAAGCGCTCGCCGCGCGGGCGGGCCGCTACGCCTGGGTCGGGTATCTCTCCACCACGGGGGTCTATGGCGACCGGCAGGGGGCCTGGGTGGACGAGACGGCGACGCTTCGCCCCGCCCCCGGACGCAGCGCCTGGCGGGCGGAGGCGGAGGGCGCGTGGCTCGATCTCTGGCAGCGCCACGCCCTGCCCATCCACATCTTTCGCCTCGCGGGCATCTACGGCCCCGGCCGCGGGCCGTTCGAGAAGGTGCGCGACGGCACCGCCCGGCGCATCCTGAAGCCCGGCCAGGTGTTCAGCCGCATCCATGTCGAGGATATCGCGGGGGTGCTGGAGGCTTCGCTCGCCCGCCCGAACCCCGGGGCCGTCTACAACGTCTGCGACGACGACCCCGCCCCGCCCGAGGACGTGATCGCAGAGGCCGCGCGTCTCCTCGGCCTGCCGGTCCCGCCCGGGATCCCCTTCGAGACCGCCGAGATGACGCCGATGGCCCGCAGCTTCTACGCCGAGAGCAAGCGCGTCTCGAACGCCCGCATCAAGCACGACCTCGGCGTGACCCTGCGCTACCCCGACTACCGCACGGGCCTGCGCGCGGTCATGCGGGCCGAGGGGCTCGGTCAGACGGCGGGTTGACGGCGGGTTGAGGATCGATGGGCGCGGTGCCGAAGCCCGTCACTTGCTCGAGCACGCGCGCGACGGCCAGAAGCGTGGCCTCGCCCCGCGGCGGGCCGATGAGCTGGATGCCCATCGGGGTCCCGTTGACGGTCCGGCCCACCGGTACGCTGATGGCGGGCAGCGTGGTCGTGGTGGCGAGAAAGGCGCAGCGCAACCAGTCGATGTAGTCCGCCATGGCGACGCCCGCGACCTCGGTCGGGTATTCGATCTCGACCGGCAGGGCCGCCAGTCCGACGACGGGGCAGGCGAGCACTGCGTAGGGCTCCAGAAACCGTCGCATCCGGTGATAGAGCACCGTGCGCATGCGCTGGGCGGCAATCAGGTCGTCGAGCGTCAGGCGTCGCCCCGCGGCGATGTTGTCGCGCAGGACCGGCTTGAACGCCGCCTGCATCGCCACCGGCGCCCGGCCTGCCCCCGCCGCCATGCCAAAGCCGCGCAGGGTGCGGTAGGTGTCGATCAGGCCCGAGAGGTCGGGGCAGTCCGCCTCGACCCGCGTCCCCGTCCGCTCCAGCGCATGCATGGCCGCAGCCAGCAGGTCGCGCACCTCGGGCGTCACCGGCGCAAATCCGCCGAGATCGGGGGCGAAGGCGATGCGGGCGGGCGGCTCGGCCCACTGCACGGCGGTGCGGAACGGGGTGGCGGGGGCGGGGATCGTGATCGGCTCGCGCGGGTCGTAGCCCGCCATGGTGTCGAGAAAGAGCGCCACGTCCTCGACCGACCGGGCCATGGGGCCGCTCACCCCCTCGAGCGCAAACGCCATCTCGGCCGAAGCGCCCCCGGCCCGGCCAGGCGACGGGCGCAGCCCCACGACGCCGCAATAGGCGGCAGGCGTGCGCAGCGAACCGCCATGGTCCGACCCCTCGGCGAGCCACACCTGCCCCACCGCAAGCCCCGCCGCGGCCCCGCCCGAGGATCCCCCCGGGTTCATCGCGAGGTTCCAGGGGTTGCGCGTCGTCCCGAGCACGGGGTTGAAGGTGTTGGCCCCTGCGCCCATTTCAGGTGTGTTGGTCTTTCCGACGACAACGCCGCCCCGCGCCTCGATCCGCTCCACGATCGGGTCGCTCGCCGGGGCGATGTGGTCGGCCATCGCGGGCGTCCCGCAGGTGAAGCGCACGCCGCCCACTGCGGTCAGGTCCTTGATCGACACCGGCAGGCCGTGGAGCGCACCGGGGCCGCCATAGGCCGGGACGCCTGTCGCCCGGGCCCGATCGGCGCAGAGGATCGGCATGGCATTGACAGCGCCGTCGGTCTGCGCCACCCGGGTCATCGCGGCATCGATCATCTCCGCCTGGCTGACCTCGCCGCGCGCGAGCAGGTCCACCGCGGCGCAGGCCGACAGTCCGCAGAGCGCGGGGCCGGTAAAGGAAGGCCGGTCATGCATTGTCAAGGATCCCGAACCGGCCATCGACCGAGGCGAGGCGCGACAGCAGGGGCGAGATGGTCCAGCTTCCCGGATCCTCCGCCGCGATCGCCGTCATGGTGGCCAGCACCGCGGGAAGCCCCGCATCGTCGGCCGCCCGCATCGGTCCCCCGCGGTGGCGGGGATAGCCGTAGCCCAGCATCTCGACCACATCGACGTCGAGCGGACGCTCGGCGATCCCTTCCTCCACGATCTGGGCGCCCTCGTTGGCCATGACGGCCAGCAGGCGGGCCTGGATTTCCTCGGGCGTGAAGCTCCGGCGCCGGCGGTTTAGGCGCGCGGCTTCGCCCTCGATCAGCGCGGTGACCTCGGGGTCCTCCTGCGCGCTGCGCCCGTCATGGCGGTACCAGCCCCGGCCGGTGCGCTGCCCCTCCCGCCCCGCCTCGACCAGAAGATCGGCGAGCCTGCTGTAGCGCAGGGCGGGATTGCGCGTGCCCACCTGGCGCCTGCGGTTGGCGTAGCTGATCTGGAGCCCGGCCATGTCGTACATCTCGAACACCCCCATGGGCCACCCCCAGGCCCGCATCGCCGCATCGATCTGACCCGGCAGGGCCCCGTCCTCGAGCATGTAGCCCGCAAGCCGCCCGTAGGCGCTCAGGATCCGGTTGCCGATGAACCCGTCGCAGATGCCGCTCAGCACGGCCGTCTTGCCCATGGCCCGGGCGAGCATGAATCCCGTGGCGAGCACGTCGGGCGCGGTCGCGGGCATGCGCACCACCTCGACCAGCCGCATGACATGGGCGGGCGAAAAGAAATGCAGGCCGAGGATGCGCGCGGGATT
>JANNOT010000168.1:0-14997 GCA_031399375.1 Paraoceanicella sp. | reverse complement strand
GGCGGAACGTCCCACCCGAAAAGCAGGCAGATCGTCCCGGCCGCGCCTACCCCTCCAGCGCCGAGAATACCGCGACCCGGTGCATCACGGCCCGGATCCGGTTGAGCAGGCAAAGCCTGTTGCGCCGCACGATCCCGTTGGCGCTGTTGACCTGCACCGCGTCAAAGAACGCATCGATGGGTGTGCGCAGCGTGGCCAGCGCCACCATGGCCCCCGCGAAATCCTCCCGCTCCACGGCACCCGACGTCGCCCCCTCCGCGCCGTCGAGCGCAGCAAAAAGCGCCCGCTCCACCTCGCCCTCGGCGAACTTCACGTCCGGGTCGAGCTCATAGCTCACCCCGTCCTTCTTTTCCTCCGCCGTCAGGATGTTGACCGCCCGCCGATACCCCTGCACGAGGTTCGCCCCGTCCTCGGTGCCCAGAAACGCCTGCAAGGCCCTGACGCGGTTGACAAGCAGCACGAGATCATCCTGCCCGCCAAGCTGGAAGCAGGCATCGATGACGTCATGGCGGATGCCGTCGGTGCGGAGGAGCACCTTGAGGCGGTCTGCGAAAAAGTCGATCAACTCACCAGATTTCGCTCGGCTTCCGGAAATAACTTCTTGCCTGAGTTTCTCCAGAAAAGTTCTGCGTTCGACTTTAGTCAAATCATCGGAATCGATGCTGCTAGCCAAGAAGTCCATGAGTTCATCGCTCTTCCAACTTTCGGTTGTATGCAAAAGGGGACGGCGAAAAGCAGGGTCATCAGACGAAAACATCGCTACATCGTCAATAAACGCGATCAAACTATCAGCATAGTTCCGTCTGAACGCTGACGGAAACACGTCTGCAAGTTTAACCCTAAGCCCGCCCTCCAACACCGTCCGCACCACCCCAAGCGCCGCCCGCCGCAGCGCATAGGGATCGCCCGACCCCGTCGGCTTCTCGCCGATCGCCCAGAACCCCGCCAGCATGTCGATCTTGTCGGCCAGCGCCACCGCCACACTGACCGGCGCAGTCGGCACCGCGTCGGACGGCCCCACGGGCGCGTAATGCTCGGCACAGGCCGCGGCCATGGCATCGGACAGCCCCGCGGCCTTCGCATAGTAGCGCCCCATCACGCCCTGAAGCTCGGGAAACTCGCCCACCATGGCGGAAGTGAGGTCGGCCTTGACTACCCGCGCCGCAGCCTCCGCCTCGTCCGGGTCCGCCCCCACCGCCGGTGCGATCTCGCGCGCCAGCGCCGCGATCCGCTCCACCCGCGCGGCTTGCGTCCCGAGCCGGTTGTGGAACGTCACGCTGGCGAGCGGCGCGGCCAGTGCCGCCATGCCGCCGTCGCGCACCACCCGCAGGTCGTTCTCCCAGAAGAACGCCGCATCCGACAGCCGCGCCGCCAGCACCTTGATGTTGCCGGCCAGGACCGTCGCCCCGCCATCGGCCGTCTCGCGATTGGCGACGGTCACGAAGCCCTCGATCCGCCCCGTGGCGGGGTTGCGGACCGAGAAGAACTTCTGGTGCGCCTTCATGCTGGTGCGCAGCACCTCGGGCGGCAGGTCGAGAAACCGCGCCGGGATCTCGCCCAGAAGCGGCACGGGCCATTCGACCAGCCCCGCGACCTCGACCAGCAGCCCCTTGTCCTCGACCAGCTCCCAGCCGCGGGCAAACGCGAGCTGGGTCGCCTCGTGCCAGATCCGCGCCTGCCGCTCGGCCGGGTCCAGCACCACATGGGCCGCACCCAGCCTTGACGCGTAATCCTCGAACCCCGTCACGGCGAAGCGGCCGGGGGACATGAACCGGTGCCCCTCGGTCGTGGCGCCCGCGGCAATGCCATCGATGCGCAGCGGGACCACCTGCGCCCCCGCCTCGTCGCTCAGCAGGCACAGGATGGACTGGAGCGGGCGCACCCAGCGCAGCGACCCCGCGCCCCAGCGCATGGACTTTGGCCAGGGGAACGTGCGGATCACCCCCTCCAGCACCTCGGCCACCACCTCCGCCGCCGGGCGTCCCGGGCGGGTCATGACGGCGAAGTAGACCTCGCCCTTCCTGTCCGCCCGCCGTTCAAGCGCCGCGCGCTCGACACCCGCGCTGCGCAGGAACCCCTCGATCGCCGCCTCCGGCGCGTCCGTCCGGGGCCCCTTGCGCTCCTCGCGCACCGCCCGGGTCATCGCGGGCAGGTCGCCGAGCGCCAGCGTCAGCCGCCGGGGGGTGGCGAAGGCCATCGCATCGGCATAGGTCAGCCCCCTGTCGACCAGCCCCCCGGTCACCAGCCGCCGCAGATCCTCGGCCGCCCGCGCCTGCATCCGCGCGGGGATCTCTTCGGAAAAGAGCTCGATCAACAGGTTGGGCATCGCATCCTCAGTCGGGCAGGTCGGCGGCCGTGGTCAGCACGGCAAACCGGTCGGCGAGTGCTGCAAGCTCCACGGCGTGCAGCGTCGCGGCCGGCACCACCGCGCCATCGATCCCGGGCAGGTCGCGCGTGGCCACCGCGTCCGTCACGATCGTGGGGAGCAGCCCGAGATCGAGCGCCGCGCGCGCGCCGTCGCCGAGACGCACATATGGGTCATGAACCCGACGAGGACCGGGGTCCGTCCCCCCAGCGCCTCCAGCAGATCGGTCCCCGCGAATGCATTGGGCGCGGCCTTGTCGATCACCCGCTCGCCGGGCAGCGGGGCCACGATGTCGGCGATCCGGCCCCGCGGCGCCTCCTGATCGAAGGGCCCGCCGGCCTGACCCCGGTGCCGGATATGGATGACCGGCGCGCCCGCCTGCCTGGCGCGGGCGAGGACCCCCGCCGCCTGCGCCGCCGCCGCCTCGACCCCGGTCAGCAGGAGCGGCCCCGCGAAATACTCGTTCTGGATGTCGATCAGCACGAGGGCGCCCTGCGACAGCGCAACCGGCGCAGGGGCAAGACCGGCGAGGGCAAAGAGCGTCTGGGGGGTGGTCATTCGCGGAACCTCGCGTTCAGCTGGCGCCACAGATACCCCCGACCATCGGGGTAGAGCGCCAGGATGGTCTCGTAATCCTTCGGGTCATTGGCGGCGGCCAGGTACGCGACCGCCCGCCCCGCGGCGATGTCGCCCGTCAGCGCACCGGCATCAAAGCAGTCGAACCACCCCGGGGCCACGAGGGGCGTCGCGTCCTCAGCCAGGGGTGCGATGATCCGCGCGGGATCGACCCGAAAGCAGCCGCGCAGCTTCAGCGGGCTCGGCCCGGTGATCCCGCGATAGTCGCTGACCGGCACGCGCATCCCCGCGACGGCGATTTCCGCCAGCCCGTCCTCGGTCTCGTACCAGGCGCGGGTCTGGAACCACCAGAGCGCCACGGCGAACACCGCCGTGAAGCCCAGAAGCCCCAGGATGAACGTCCGGCCCCTCACCCGCCCGCGGCCTCTGTGCGCACGAAGGTGTCCGCACACGCCTTGGCCAGTGCCCGGACCCGACCGATATAGGCCTGCCGCTCGGTCACGGAAATCACCCCGCGCGCGTCGAGCAGGTTGAAGAGATGGCTCGCCTTGATGCACTGGTCATAGGCCGGGTGGGCCATCAGGATCGCCTGCCCGCTCCGCGGGTCGGTCTCGGGCGCCGCGAGGATGCGCGCGCACTCACCCTCCGCATCCTCGAAATGCCGCAGGAGCAGCGCCGTGTCGGCCACGTCGAAATTCCAGCGGCTGTATTCCCGCTCGGTCTGGCGGAACACGTCGCCATAGCGCAGGGGGATCGGCGCGTCCGGGTCGTTGAACGGCATGTCCATGACATGGTCGATGCCCATCACGTACATCGCCAGCCGCTCCAGCCCGTAGGTCAGCTCGCCCGAAACCGGCGCGCAGTCATGCCCGCCCACCTGCTGGAAATAGGTGAACTGGCTCACCTCCATCCCGTCGCACCAGACCTCCCACCCCAGGCCCCAGGCGCCCAGCGTCGGGCTTTCCCAGTCATCCTCGACAAACCGGATGTCGTGCAGGTCCATGTCAATCCCGATGGCCCCGAGGCTGCCGAGATAGAGGTCCTGAAGATCGGGGGGCGACGGCTTGATCAGGACCTGGAACTGGTAATAGTGCTGGAGGCGGTTGGGGTTCTCGCCATACCTCCCATCGGTCGGACGCCGCGACGGCTGCACATAGGCCGCCGCCCAGGACCGCGGACCAAGCGCCCGCAGCGTGGTCGCCGGGTGGAACGTTCCCGCGCCCACCTCCATGTCATAGGGCTGAAGGATCGCGCAGCCCCGCCCCGCCCAATAGGTCTGGAGCCGCAGCAGGATCTCCTGGAACGAACGGGGGATGTCGGCGTTCTCAAACGGTGGCATCGGCTGCGTCCTCGGCGGCGTGGCCGAGACATACGGGGCCGCGCCCGGGGGGTCAATCGCCCCGGCCGGACCCGCCCCTTCGGCAGGGTGGGCATGGGAATACCCCGCATGGACGTCACGACCGGCCCCGTCCGCGCACGGGTGGTTCCGCACGAGACGACCGCTGGTCGCCCGGCACGTTTGCTCGGCCACCCTCGCCTCCGCCCTTGCCCTTCACCGCCGTCGCCCCACGTCCCCGACGCACGCCATCCCGGAAGGTTCCCATGCCCACGATCGCCCTTTACGTCGCGACCCTCGTCCCGTTTCTCGCCCTCGACGCCATCTGGCTCCGGCTCGTGATGCGACCGCTGTTCGAGGCGGAGATCGGGGGGATGCTCCGCGACCCGCTCCGGCTCGACATCGCGGCCGCGTTCTACCTGCTCTACATTGCGGGCGTGGTGCATTTCGCAGGGTTGCCCGGCTGGCGGGCCGACAGTCTGGTGCAGACCTTTCTCAACGGCGCATTCCTCGGGCTGATCGCCTACGGCACCTACGAGATCACCAATTTCGCCACGCTTCGGGGGTGGACCTGGACGATCGTGCTGACCGACATGACCTGGGGCACGCTCCTGACGGGTACGTCGGCGGTCATCGGCGTGGTGGTGGTGCGCGCGTTCGGGTTCGCTGCGCGCTAGGGACGATGCGCGCCGACGCCCTTCTTCACCCGCGGCCCGAGGGGCTTTACTGCCCGCCTGGCGATTTTTTCATCGACCCGGTGCGTCCGGTGCCCCGCGCGCTCATCACCCATGGCCACAGCGACCACGCCCGTGCGGGCCATGGTGCGGTGCTCGCCACGCCCGAGACGCTCGCCATCATGGCCGTGCGCTATGGCGCGGGCTTTGCGGGGGCCACCCAGGCGGCCGGGCCGGACCCTGTGGACCTCGGCGGGGTGTGCGTGCGGTTTCACCCCGCGGGACATGTCCTCGGCTCGGCCCAGATCGCGGTCGAGGCCGGGGGCATGCGGATCGTGGCGGCGGGCGACTACAAGCGGACCCCCGATCCGAGCTGCGCACCCTGGGTGCCCGTCCCCTGCGACGTATTCATCACCGAGGCGACGTTCGGCCTGCCGGTCTTTCGCCACCCCCCGCCGATGGGCGAGATCGCGCGGCTTCTCGCGTCCCTCGGCCAGTTTCCCGACCGCGCCCACCTGATCGGGGTCTATGCCTTGGGAAAGGCCCAGCGTGTCATCCGCCTGCTGCGTGTGGCGGGCTACGACCGGCCGATTTTCATCCACGGCGCGCTCCGCAGCCTCTGCGATCTCTACGAGGCCCATGGGATCGCCCTCGGCCCGCTGGAAAGCGCCACGCTGGAAAAGGGGCGCAAGGGCGATTTCGGCGGTGCGATCGTGCTCGGGCCCCCATCCGCCTTCGCGGCCAAATGGGCGCAGCGCTTTCCTGACCCGCTGATCGGCTTTGCCTCCGGCTGGATGGGCGTGCGCGCGCGTATCCGCCAGCGCGGGGTAGAACTGCCGCTCGTGATCTCGGACCATTGCGACTGGACAGAGCTGACCGAAACCCTGACCGAGCTCTCTCCGCAGGAGGTCTGGGTGACCCATGGGCGCGAGGAGGCGCTGGTGCGCTGGTGCACCCTGCGCGGCCTCCCCGCCCGCCCGCTGCACCTCGTCGGCTACGAGGACGAGGTGGAGGCATGATATCGCCCCGGGGCGCCGGCTGATGCGCGCCTTTGCCACGCTGCTCGACCGCCTGACGCTGACGCCTGCGCGCACGGGCAAGCTCACGCTTCTGACCGATTATTTCCGCGCGACCCCCGATCCCGACCGGGGCTGGGCGCTCGCCGCCCTGACCGGCGGGTTGGATCTGCGCACCGTCAAGCCCGCGCTCCTGCGCAGTCTGGTCGAGGCGCGGACCGATCCCGAGCTCTTCCGCCTCTCCTACGACTATGTCGGTGACCTGGCCGAGACGATCTCGCTGATCTGGGAGCCGCGGGGGACGCTGCGGGATCTCACCCTCGCCGAGGTGGTGGACCGCCTCGCCACCCTGTCCCGGACCGAGGCGGGGGCGGAGGTCGAGCGTCTGCTCGACAGCCTCGATCCCCCGCGGCGCTATGCGCTCATCAAGCTTGCCACGGGGGGGCTGCGCGTCGGGGCCTCGGCGCGGCTGGTGAAGCAGGCGCTCGGCACGCTCGGCGATCAGCCCGCCGAGGCGATCGAGGAGCTCTGGCATGGCCTCGTCCCGCCCTACGGCGACCTCTTTGCCTGGCTCACGGCCGGCGCCCCACGCCCCGACCGCGCCGCCGCCGCCCCGTTCCGCCCCGTGATGCTCGCGACAGCGCTCGAGGACGCGGACCGGGCCCGCATCGACCCCGCCGCCTACGCCGCGGAATGGAAATGGGACGGCATCCGTGTGCAGGCCGTCGCAGAGCGCGGGGTCCGGCGGCTCTACACCCGCACGGGCGAGGATATCTCCGGCGCATTCCCCGACCTGGTCGCCGCACTTGCCTTCGACGGCGCCCTCGATGGCGAATTGCTGGTGGGTCGCCCGGGGCTGGAGGGGATTGCCATCGGAGCCTTCGCCGACCTCCAGCAGCGGCTCAACCGCAAGAGCGTCTCGCCCGCGCTGATGCGCAGCCATCCGGCCGTCATGCGGGTGTATGACATCCTCACCTGGGGCGGCATCGACCATCGCCCCCTGCCCTACACCGACCGCCGCGCCGCCCTTATCCGCGCCCTGGCCGCCCTCGACCCCGCGCGTTTCGACCTCTCGCCCGACGTGCCCTTCACCGGCTGGGACGACCTCGCCACCCTGCGCGGCACCCCGCCCCACCCGATGGTCGAGGGCCTGATGCTCAAGCGCCGGGACAGCCCCTATGTCGCCGGTCGGCCGAAGGGTCCGTGGTTCAAGTGGAAGCGCGACCCCTTCCTGATCGACGCGGTGCTGATGTACGCCCAGCGAGGCCATGGAAAGCGCTCGAGCTTCTATTCGGACTACACCTTCGGCGTCTGGGCGCCCGACGGGTCGCTCGTCCCCGTGGGCAAGGCCTATTTCGGCTTCACCGACGACGAGCTTCGCCAGATCGACGGCTGGGTCCGCGCCAACACCACCGACCGCTTCGGCCCCGTCCGCGCCGTGCGGGCCACCCCTGAGGCGGGTCTGGTGGTGGAGGTGGCGTTCGAGGGGCTGAACCGCTCCACCCGCCACCGCTCCGGCGTCGCCATGCGCTTTCCCCGCATCCACCGCCTGCGCTGGGACAAGCCGCCTGCCGAGGCTGACCGGATCGAGACGCTGGAGGCGCTGCTCGCCACCCTCTGACGCTGCGGGCTCTGCAAGCCGGTTTTCCTCCGCCCCCATGGCCTGCTGCACCGGGGGCACTGGGACACGGGGCTGCCGCCCATCTTTTGCTCGAACCCCGGGGGCGACGGCGAATGGTCGCCCGCCCCTGACGCATTCGGTCCGTCCGATGACGCCGGTGGATTTGCGGTTGCGCCGCCGGTCGCCTAGGTAGGGGGCATGGACAGCATCGATCCCCTCGTCGTCTTTACGCCCTCGGGCAAGCGCGGGCACTTTCCCGTGGGCACCCCGATCCTGACTGCCGCCCGCCAGCTCGGCGTCGATCTCGACAGCGTCTGTGGTGGGCGGGGCATTTGCTCGAAATGCCAGGTCCAGCCCGCCTATGGCGCGTTCCCCAAGCATGGCGTGACGGTGTCTGAGCGGGCGCTCACCGACTGGAACGCGGTCGAGGCGCGCTACAAGGACAAGCGCGGACTGAGCGACGGCCGCAGGCTCGGCTGCCAGGCCCGCGTCCAGGGCGACGTCGTGATCGATGTGCCCCCCGAATCCCAGGTCCACAAGCAGGTGGTGCGCAAGCGCGCCGAGGCGCGGGAAATCGTGATGGACCCCGCCACCCGCCTTTACTATGTCGAGGTCGAGGAACCCGACATGCACGAGCCGTCGGGCGATCTCGAGCGGCTGGTCAAGGCGCTGACCGACCAATGGGGCCTCGCCCATGTCGAGGGGGACCTGCGCACCCTCCAGCAGCTCCAGCCCGCCCTGCGCAAGGGGAATTGGCGCGTCACCTGCGCCGTGCACCACGGCGCAGGGCTCGGCGCGGCGCGGATCCTCCATGTCTGGCCCGGGTTCTACGAGGGGACGACCTACGGGCTGGCCGTCGATCTCGGCTCGACCACGATCGCGGGTCATCTCTGCGACCTGGTGACGGGCCGCGTGCTCGCGTCATCGGGGCTGATGAACCCCCAGATCCGCTTCGGCGAGGATCTGATGAGCCGCGTCTCCTACGCCATGATGAACCCCGGCGGTGCAGCCGAGATGACGCGCGCGGTGCGCGATGCGATGAATGCCCTGACCGCGCAGATCTGCGCCGAGGCGATGATCGACCCCGCCCTGGTGCTGGAGGCGGTGATCGTCTGCAACCCGGTCATGCACCACCTCCTGCTCGGCATCGACCCGGTGGAGCTTGGTCAGGCGCCCTTCGCGCTCGCGACTTCCAACGCCCTCTCGATCTGGTGTTCGGAGATCGACCTGCGCCTGCATCCCAATGCCCGGCTCTACATCCTGCCCTGCATCGCGGGCCATGTCGGTGCCGACTGTGCCGCCGTCGCACTGTCCGAGGCGCCGCACCGGTCCGACGACCTGATGCTGATCGTCGATGTGGGCACGAACGCCGAGATCCTGCTCGGCAACCGGCGCAAGGTTCTGGCCTGCTCCTCGCCCACCGGTCCCGCGTTCGAGGGTGCCCAGATCTCCTCGGGCCAGCGTGCCGCCCCCGGGGCGATCGAGCGGGTCGAGATCGACCCCGTCACGAAGACGCCCCGGTTCCGCGTCATCGGCTGCGATCTTTGGTCCGATGACGAGGGTTTCGGCCGCGCCACCGCATCATCCGGCGTCACCGGCATCTGCGGGTCGGGGATCATCGAGGCCATCGCCGAAATGCGCATGGCCGGGATCGTGGACGGAAACGGCCTGATCGGCTCTGCCGCCCAGGTCGGGACCGACCGCTGCATCGCCGAGGGACGGACCCATGCCTATCTGCTCCATGACGGTCGCGACCAGGGCGGGTCCCGGATCACGGTGACGCAGAACGACGTGCGGGCGATCCAGCTCGCGAAATCGGCGCTCTACGCCGGGGCGCGGCTTCTGATGGATCAGATGGGGGTGGACCGGGTGGACCGGGTGATCCTCGCGGGGGCCTTCGGGGCCCATATCAGTCCCAAGCACGCGATGGTGCTGGGCATGATCCCGGACTGTCCGCTGGACAAGGTGTCCTCGGCCGGAAACGCCGCGGGGACCGGCGCGCGCATCGCGCTGATGAACTCCGCCGCCCGCCGCGAGATCGAGAGCACCGTGCGCCTGATCCACAAGGTCGAGACGGCGGTCGAGCCGCGGTTCCAGGAGCATTTCGTGGCCGCCAACCACATCCCCCACGCAAGCGACCCCTTCCCCGAGCTTGCAAAGGTCGTGACCCTGCCCGAGCCGAGCTTCAACGCGGGGGGCGAGGGGCGCAGGCGGCGGCGAGGTTGACCGCGAGCCGACCGCGCCCGGGCCTAGGTCGGCGCGAAGACCGGGGCACCCTCGGCAATGTCGCGCTCGCGGTAGAGCTTCAGCATCAGCGCCAGCACGTCGATGGCGACCTGCCCCGTTGCCTTGCCCGCCACCTGAACCGGCTCTTCGCTGCGAAAGCACGCCATGCTCCACCGGTCGAACTGCCGGGGCTGATCGCGCTGCGACAGCATGATGTGCAGATCCCGGTGCCGCGGATCCGTCGCGATACGGGCAAGCGTTGCGTGCACCACCGCCACCGGCCCCTCGAGGATCTGCACGAACAACCCGCGCGCGTAGATGAGCGCCCCGGACATGTCCGCAAGCACGTTCGAGGCCTGGCTCGTCTCGGCGATCCGCTCAAGCTCGCGCACCGACATGGGCCAGCTTTCCCTGCTGACATAAAGCACGCGCTGGATGGTGACGGGGTCGGTCATGCCGGGTCCTTCTAGCTCACACCCCTGCACCCTAGCACCGGGGCGTTAAGCGACTTTCCAGCGTTGGGTATTTCTACCTAGTCCGCGGCCGTTGCCTCGGCCCGGCTCTTGCCCGTCACGTCCATGGCCAGTGCTGCACCCATGAACGCGTCGAGCGCGCCGTCGAGCACGCCCTGCGTGTCCGACGTCTCCACCTGCGTGCGCAAATCCTTCACCATCTGATAGGGTTGCAGGACGTAGGAGCGGATCTGGTTGCCCCAGCCCGCGTCCGCCTTCGCCTCATGCGCATCGAGGATCGCCTGGTTCCGCTTGCGCATCTCCAGGTCGTAGAGCCGCGATTTCAGCGCCGCCATGGCGTTCGCGCGGTTCTGATGCTGCGATTTTTCAGAGCTGGTCACCACGATCCCCGTCGGCAGGTGGGTGATTCGCACGGCCGAATCGGTCGTGTTCACATGCTGGCCACCGGCGCCGGACGACCGGTAGGTGTCGATGCGGATGTCGTTGGACGCGATCTCGATCTCGATGTTGTCGTCCACGACCGGGTAGACCCAGACCGACGAGAACGACGTGTGGCGCCGCGCGGCGGAGTCGTAGGGCGAAATGCGCACGAGCCGGTGCACCCCGCTTTCGGATTTCAGCCAGCCATAGGCGTTGGGCCCCTTGACCTGATAGGTCGCGGATTTGATGCCCGCCTCCTCCCCGGCGGTCTCGGACATCAGCTCGACCTTGTAGCCCTTGCGCTCGGCCCAGCGGACATACATGCGCGCCAGCATCGACGCCCAGTCGCAGCTTTCGGTCCCGCCTGCGCCGGAGTTGATCTCGATATAGCTGTCGTTCCCGTCCGCCTCGCCGTTCAAGAGCGCCTCGATCTGCTTTTCCGCGGCGCGAGCGTGGACCTCGCGCAGGGTTGCCTCGGCCTCGGCCACCACGTCGCGGTCGCCCTCGGCCTCCGCCAGCTCGATCAGGTCTACTGTGTCTTTCAGGTCGCCGGCGAGCCGCCGGTACCCCTCGACCGCGTCCGAGAGCTGCTGGCGCTCGCGCATCAGCGCCTGCGCCTTGGCCGGGTCGTTCCAGAGATCGGGGGTCTCGGACAGGGCGTTCAACTCCTCCAGCCGGAACTCCGCCGTCTCCCACCCGATCCGGTGGCGCAGGAGAGCGAGCGACGTCTCGATCTCCGCGACGAGATTTCCCATCTCTGCCCGCATGGCCCGCCCCTTTTCGTCTCCGCGCCGGTCGAGCGGCGGTGATAGCGCAGGCGGGGCAGGCAGGACAAGCGCGGGCGCTGCGTCATATCCCTGTCGCGCCCGCGTGCAGAACTGCGCATCATCCCAGCAACGAGGATCCCATGCCCACGAGACGCACCATCCTCCTATCGGCCGCCACCCTGCTCGCCGTCCCAGCGCGCGCCGCTGCGGCGCCGCTCGACCTGCGCCGCCTCTACAATCCCGATCGCTCGTTCAGCGATCTGGCGCGCGCGCTCGATGGGACGGAGGTCCGCGTCCCCGGCTTCATGGCCCCGCCGCTCAAGGCGCAGTCGCGCTTCTTCGTGCTCGCCATGCGGCCGATGTCGTCCTGCCCGTTCTGCGACGTGGACACGGAATGGCCCGATGACATCATCGCGGTCTATGCCCGCGACGTGGTGGAGATGGTCGAATTCTACCACCCTATCGAGGCGCGCGGGATCCTGCGCCTCGACCCCTTTACCGACCCGGAAACGGATTTCGTCAGCCAGGCGCGTATTGAGGACGCCGCGTACAGCCGGACCTGAGTCAGCCGCCGAACGGATGGTACCGCCCGCTGCCGGGCGGCCCACCTGCCGGGTCTGAGACTGCCGGGTCTGCGGCTGTCAGGCGCGCGCGCGGCGCCGCAGCGCAACCAGACCGCCCAGGGCCGCGAGCAGTAGCGGTGCGGCGGGGGGCAGCGGGATCGGCGCGACCGACGTGGCAAGGCCTGCCGATGCGACGAACGCGCTGATGACGTCCAGGTCACCGGGTGCCAGGACCACGTCGAATTCGTAGACCGCGGAGACCGGATCATCCTGACCCACGACATCCGCGAAGAGCGAGATCGAGACCAGTTCGCCAAGGGTGTCGGAAACCAGGAACACGTCGGCGAACGCGCTCGCATCCTCGACCAGGTCGTCATCGGCACCGGACGACGCGGCGGCTTCGTAGTCGAACCGGAACGACAGCGTGACATCGGCCGTGCCCTCGTTGCCGAGCGAGACCGACCCCTGGCCGAACGCACTCGCCAGCACGCTGCCGAAGGGCAGGCCGAACGCCGTGCCACCGACCGAGGCCGAGACGACCGTGAAGCTGTCGAAGAACGCGGCAGACCCCGTGGCATCGCCGACCGCGTTGCCGTCGATCTCCACGATCTCGTCGCTGTCGTCGTCGTCGACACTGGCCTCGAACGTCAGCCCGCTCGCGTCACCGTTGACAGCGGTAAGGCTGAGGACGCCTTGGGCGAAGCCCGAAAAGGTGCTCGCGGCCAAGGCAGGCTGAAGAACGGCGAGGCACGCCGCGGTGCTGAGGGCAAGAAGCCGAGCTGACATGAGGGATCCCCTGGAATGTGATGACCCCCTAGCGATAGGGGGCGAATGTCACAGTTTTTCGTCGAAGCCGGTCCGAAACCAATTCTTCATGAAAAGTTAACAGACGCCCTCTACCCCCCCGCCTGCGCGACCGCGAGGCCCAGCGCGATAACCCCCACGGCGGCAAGCCAGCTTCCCACCACCCGGTAGCCGATGCCCAGCACCGGCACCCTCGCGGCGCCCGCGACGGCAAGCGCCGATCCCAGTGTCAGCGCGACGGCCCCCGCACCCGCCACGCCCGCGGCGTAGAGCCAGGGGTCCACCGCGCCTCCCCGCGCCGCGACGCCATTCGCCACACCGGCCACCAGTCCGACCAGCGTTCCAGCCAGGGCGACGGCGCCTGCCCCCAGGCATGCCCGCGCCGCGGCGAGCGCGCCCAGGACGGCGAAGGCCGCGATCGTCGCGACACCCGCCGCCGCGTCGCCGGGCCAGGTCGTCCCCAGGACGGCCGTGGCGGCAGCCCCGGCAAAGAGCGCCGCGGGGACCGTCAGCAGCGCCCAGCGACCATCTTTCCGGGACTGGAGGCCGATCAGGAGAGCGAAGGCACCCAGAAGCGCGCCCTGATCGACCGCCATCAGGATGTGCAGCGCACCGGCGTAGAACGCGCCGAACTCGACACCGACCAGATGCGCCGCCGCAGGCTGCGGCGCCAGCGCGACAGCCCCAAGCGCCAGCCCTGCGCGAAGCCGGGCGACGCGGGTCACGCCACCGCCGTCAGATGGCTCAGCAGGAACGTCATGCCAACCGCCGCCACCGCCGCGCCGCAACCCCGCACGACGCGCGCGCCCAGGGCCGCGCGCGTGTTCAAGAGCCCGATCCCGATCCCGGCGAGGTGCAAAAGCCCCGTCGCCACGACGAACCCCAGTCCGTAGGCGAGCGGGTTGGCCGCCACCGGCAGCTCGACCCCGTGGGCATGGCCGTGGAAGAGCGCGAAGAATGCGACTGGCAGCACCGCGACCCAGGTCTGGTTCGGCCGCCAGGCCAGCACCACGAACGCCCCCAGCGCGATCGACGACAGGGCGATCGCAATCTCGGCCCCCTGCAGCGGCACCCCCGCCACCCCCAGCACCGCGCCCAGCGCCATCATCAGCGGGAACGTGATCGGCAGTGCGACCAGCAGCGGCGCGCCAAGCTGCGCCCCCCAGAGCCCCACGGCGACCATGGCAACCAGATGGTCGAGCCCCAGCATGGGGTGCAGGAACCCGCTGAGCAGGCCCCCCGCCACGCCGACCTCGGTATGGGCGAGGGCCGCGCCCGGCAGAACGGCGATCACCGCGATCAGCCAGGGGGTGGTCGAAAAGCGAATTTTCGGCATGGCTCAGGCTCCCAGCAGAAGGACGAAGCGATCTACGAACCAGAACGACGCCGCACCTCCGATGGCATAGGCGGCGAGCGGACCGGTCTGGCGTGGCAGGGGGGCCGTCATCTCGCGCCACGCCCAGGCTAGCGCGAGCGCCAGCAGGACGAAAGCAAGTTGCCCCGCCTCGACCCCGATGTTGAACGCGCCGAGCGCTAGCACGACGGCGCCGCCGGGCAGCCCCAGCTCCATCAGCGCGTTGGCGAATCCGAACCCGTGGAGAAGGCCGAACCCGAACGCCACCAGCCAGGGTCGGCGCAGCGTCACGCTGGTCTGCCCCCGCTCGGCGCGCAGGATCTCCACCCCGATGAACGCGATGCTGAGCGCGATCATCGCGTTCACGAACGCCTCCGGCACCCCGACCCAGCCGAAGGTGACGGCGGTCAGCGTGACGCTGTGGGCAATCGTGAAGGCGGTGATGGTGCGCACCAGCATCCATCCGCCCCGCGCGACCCACATCAGTCCCAGCACGAACAGAAGATGGTCGATCCCCTGCAGGATGTGCTCGAAACCGATCGCGACATAGGCGGCCGTGATGTCGGCGCGCCCCGCCCAGCTGTCGGGATCGAAATTGGGCACGATCCGCGCGGTCGGCGCAGCGGCGGTCATGGTCACGACCTGGGTCGTCCCGTCCAGGGCCCGCACCTTGAGCATCGCCGCGGATTGGGTCTGGCCTAGGCCCTCGAACCCGACCCGCCCCGTCAGCCCGCCACCTGTGCAGACCAGTACCAGCCCATTCTGGGCGCAGGTGTCGGGCCAGATCGGCGCCACCGGCTGC
>JANNOT010000089.1:0-2221 GCA_031399375.1 Paraoceanicella sp. | reverse complement strand
CGGCAGCCGCCGCGGCTGCCGCACTGGCAGAGGGCGCGGCGGGGCGCCCGGGGATGGGTCCCCCCTGACCGGGCCGGGGACCGGCCGGTCGCGCCTGGGCTGGTGCCGGGCGCGCGGTCGCGGGCGTAACGGGACCGGGGGCCGGACGCGCTGTGCCCACCGGGGCGGGGGCAGGGGTGGCGGCGGGAATGGGCGCGGGGGTAGGGGCGGGGCGGGCCTCTCCCACGGATGCCTCGGCTCTGCCCGCATCGGCCGATGTATCGGGCGTCGTCTGGGGAACGGCGACGGGTGCCGCTGCGGGTGCCGCCTCGGCCTCGACCGACGGCGCGCCGACGCTTTCTGCCGCGACGGGCGGAAGCATCGGTTCGGGGGCGGGCTGCGGCGCCTGGGCCACGGCGGGCTCGGCCGCCTGTGCAATGGCAGCCGGGCGCGGTGGCGTGGCCACCGCAACACCTGCACCGCCATTTGCGAACGACGGACCCGTTGCCTGCGGTGCAACCGGGGATGGCGCCGCCGGTCGGGCGACCTGGGGTGCCGCGGCGACCGGCGCGGGGGCGGCCGTCCTGACCTCGGTCGCGGCGGGGGCCGGGGCCGAAACCGGCGCAGGGCTACCGGGCTTGCGCGCCAGATCGAACTTGCGCTTCTTCTCGACCACGACGGTCTTGGACCGGCCGTGGGAGAAGCTCTGGCGCACGCGGCCGTCGCTCGGGCCCCGGAAACCGGGTTTGCCGCCCTTGCTGTCGCCGCCGCTGGTTTCGCTCATCCTAGATCCAACCTTCACGTTCGGGCCAGCCTCGGGCCCGTCACCCATCCTGCGGCGCGGGCCCGGATGGCCATGCACCGCGCACGCCGCCCAGGCGACGCGCCTCCCGCAAGACCCGTTCCGTGATGCCACCCGCTTCCAGCGCGGCATGTATCACATGATCGCGTCCAAATGCCAAACCCAATTCGGCTCCGCTCAGGCACGCCACCCTTGGCGCCGTGCCCGCGAGCGGACGGAGTTTGGCCCGTCCTTGTTCCGACCCGTCGGCAGCCTCGATCAGTGCCGCGACGGGTCCAGTCTTCAGCCGGGCTTTTACCGTGTCGAACCCGGAAAAGGCCAGCCCTGCTTTGCGTGCCATTGCCAGATGGTCGATCAGCCGCCGCGCGAGCAGCGCGTCCAGCGTGGCAATCAGCCCCTCGGGCACCGACACCTGTGCCTTCGCGGCGCGGGAGAAGAGGTTCTTCGCCGCCGCCCGCCCCAGGGCCTCGCGCGTGGCGGACACCCAGAGCCCGCGTCCGGGCAGCCGTTCGGCAAGATCGGGAACAACCTCGCCCGCCGGCCCGACGACGAAGCGGATCAGCCCCTCGACCGGACCGCTTTCACCTGTTGCGATGCAGCGCCGCTCCGGCTCGTCCAGTGCATCGGCCCGGCCCCCCCGCGTCATGGCAGCCCTCAGGCCTCTTCCTCCGCGGCGGCCTCGGCGCCAGGTTCCGCCGCGGCCAGGTCCGCCTCCGTGACCCAGCCGAGCTGGAGGCGGGCGCCCATCACCAGGGTTCGCGCCTCGTCGATCGACATGTCGAAGCTCTCGAGGATGCCCTCATCCTTAACCCGCTTGCCATCGACCGTTGTGACGCCGCCGGCCAGCTCCCAATCCGCGCAGGTCGCGAAATCCTCGAGCGTCTTGATGCCGTCGGTCCCGAGATTCACCAACATCTGGGGTGTGAGGCCGGGGAATTCAAACAGGCTTTCCTCGACGCCCAGCCCCTTGGCCTTTTCGACGGCAATCACGTTCTGCTCTTCGATGCTTTCGCGGGCGCGGGCCTGAAGCTCCTCGGCGGTCTCCTCGTCGAACCCGTCGATCGACAGGAGATCGTCGATCTCCACATATGCCACTTCCTCCAGGCTCGTGAACCCTTCGGACACCAGAAGCTGGGCCACCATCTCGTCCACGTTCAGCGTGTCCATGAACATCTTGGAGCGGACCGCGAATTCGGCCTGGCGCCGCTCGCTGTCCTGGGTCTCGGTCATGATGTCGATGTCCCAGCCGGTCAGCTGGCTCGCCAGCCGCACGTTCTGCCCGCGCCGCCCGATGGCGAGGCTGAGCTGGTCGTCGGGGACAACCACCTCGATGCGCTCGGCATCGTCGTCCATCACGACCTTGGACACCTCGGCGGGCTGGAGCGCGTTGACCAGGAACGTCGCGGTATCCTCGGTCCACGGAATGATGTCGATCTTCTC
>JANNOT010000077.1:0-20184 GCA_031399375.1 Paraoceanicella sp. | reverse complement strand
CCGACACAGAACGGCGCTTCGCCGAGATTGCCAAAGATGTCGGCGAGGTAAAGCGCGACGTCCACCTGCTCAAGTGGATGATGGGCTTCAATATTGCAGCCACGGTCGGGATCCTCCTCAGGCTACTCGGCTAGACCGTCCAGTCATCGACGGCCCGGATTTCGTCGTCCGACCACCCCAGGTGATGCGCGATCTCGTGGACGAGCACGTGGCGGACGAGGTCGTCGAGCGCGACATCGCCGCGCTCGATCCATTCCTCCAGGATCGCGCGGCGAAACAGCCAGACCGTGTCTGGGCCCTGGGCCTGGTCCATCACCGATTTCTCGGTCAGGGCGACCCCGTCATAGAGCCCGGTCAACTCGAACGGATCCTCGATCCCCATGTCATCGAGCACCTCGTCCGTCGCGAAATCCTCCACCCGGATGCCAAGATCGGCGCAGGCGGCACGCACCGGCGCGGGCAGGGCGGCCAGGGCGGCCTTGGCGAGCGCCTCGATATCGGCGAGACTCGGGGCGGGGCAAGAGAAGGGTGCGGACATGGACGGCGACATAGGCGGCGGCGGGCAGGAACGCCAGAGCTTCGCCGCGCTCGTGCGCCATCTGGGGCGGGGCCCGGGCCGGTCGCGTCACCTGACGCAGGGCGAGGCGCAGAGCGCCATGGCCCGGATCCTCGGCGGGACCGTGGCGCCCGAGGCCGTGGGTGCCATGCTGATGCTGATGCGCTACCGCACTGAAAGCGCCGCCGAGGTGGCGGGGTTCGTGCGTGCCATGCGGGCGGGGCTCGGCGCCTGGGCCGGACTGCCGATCGGGCTCGACTGGCCGTCCTACGCCTCGGGCCGCAGCCGTGGGGCGTCCTGGTTCGTGGCGGCCGCCGCCCTTGTGGCCCGCGCCGGGGTGCCGGTGCTGATGCATGGACGCAACACGGCGCTCGGCGGGCAGGGGCCCGAGGCCACGGTACGCGCGCTTGGCCTGCCGGTGGTGGCAACCGCGGCCGAAGCGGCACAGGCGCTCGGCAGTTCGGGGTTTGCCTATGCGCCGCTCGACGCCATCGACCCGCGGCTGCGCCGCCTTCTTGACCTGCGCGATGTGCTCGGCCTGCGCTCGCCCGTCAACACCTGCCTGCGGGCGCTGAACCCCGGCGCCGCGCCCGCATCGGTACAGGGTGTGTTCCACCCTGCCTATCGGGCGCTCCAGCGCGACGCTGCGGTCCTTCTGGGCCAGGGCAACCTGCTCGTCATCAAGGGCGGCGGGGGCGAGGTGGAGCGGCACCCGGGCAAGGCGGTGGAGCTTTGCACACTGCGCGACAGCCGCCCGGTCGACGACGTGGCCCCGCCGCTTGGCGATTTCGACCCGCGCAGGCTCGGGGATGGCGGGCCGGACCTCGCCCATCTCCTCGCCGTCTGGCGGGGCGAGGCCGAGGACGCCTTCGCCCGCGCGATCGTCGTAGGGACAGCCGCCCTCGCGCTCCTGGCCGCGCGCCAGACCGATGGGCTGGCGGCGGCCGAGGGGCTGGCCGCCACACTCTGGGATACGCGCCTTACGCGCTGAGCTTTGCCGCGATGGCCGCGATATGGGCGCCCTGGAACCTCGCCCCCTCCAACTCCACTGCCGAGGGCTGGCGCGAGCCGTTGCCGTCCGCGATCGTCGTGGCGCCATAGGGGCTGCCGCCCTTTACCTCGTCCACGCCCATCTGGCCCTGGAAGCTGTAGGGCAGGCCGACGACCACCATTCCCTGGTGCAGCAGGACGACGTGAAAGCTCAGGATCGTCGATTCCTGCCCGCCATGCTGCGTGGCCGACGAGGTGAACACGCCCCCGGGCTTGCCCACCAGCGCCCCCTTCATCCAGAGCCCGCCGGTCTGGTCGAGGAAGGTCTTCATCTGCCCGGCCATGTTGCCGTACCGGGTTGGCGTGCCGAAGATGATCGCGTCGTAATCGGCAAGCTCGTCGGGCACCGCCACGGGGGCGGGCTGGTCGAGCTTGAAATGGAACTGCGTCGCGATCTCCTCGGGCACCGTCTCGGGCACCCGCTTGATCACCGCCTCTGCCCCCGTGGACCGCACGCCCTCGGCGACGGCAACCGCCATCTGCTCGATATGGCCGTAGGAGGAATAGTAGAGCACGAGAACCTTGGTCATCTGTCTGCCTCGCAGGATTGATCCTTCGCGAGGGACATAGCATCTCCTCGGGAAGCGGTTAACACGGAGCGAGGCGATTGATTGTTCCGCATGCGGAAACACTCAGCCGCAGGCTCCGCTCAGGCCCGCGCGAACTTCTTGTACTTGATGCGCTTGGGCTCGATGGAGTCGGGGCCGAGCCTGCGGACCTTGTCCTCCTCGTAATCCGTGAAGCCGCCCTGGAACCATTCCACGTGGCTGTCGCCCTCGAACGACAGGATATGGGTGCAGATCCGGTCGAGAAACCAGCGGTCATGGCTAATGACCACGGCGCAGCCGGCAAAGTCGAGCAGCGCGTCCTCGAGCGCGCGCAGGGTTTCCACGTCCAGGTCGTTCGTGGGCTCGTCGAGCAGGAGCACGTTGCCGCCCCGGCGCAGGAGCTTCGCCAGGTGCACCCGGTTGCGTTCGCCGCCCGACAGCAGCCCCACCTTCTTCTGCTGGTCCCCGCCCTTGAAATTGAAGGCACCGCAATAGGCGCGGGAATTCATTTCCGCCTCGCCGAGCTTGACGATGTCGAGCCCGTCCGAGATCTCCTCCCACACCGTCTTGGCGGGGTCGAGCGCGTCGCGCGACTGGTCGACATAGGCCATCTCGACCGTATCGCCGAAGGTGATCGCGCCGCCATCGGGCTGTTCCTGGCCCACGAGCATGCGGAACAGGGTGGACTTGCCCGCGCCGTTGGGGCCGATGACGCCGACGATTCCGCCGGGGGGCAGGGCGAAGCTCAGCCCGTCGATCAGCATCCGCTCGCCATAGCCCTTCCTCAGCGCCTCCACCTCGATCACCTTGCCGCCCAGGCGGGGACCGTTGGGGATCACGATCTGGGCGCGGCCGACGCGCTCGCGCTCGGACCGGTTCACCAGGTCGTCATAGGCGTTCAGGCGGGCCTTGGACTTTGCCTGGCGGGCCTTGGGGGACTGGCGGACCCATTCGAGCTCTCGCGCGATGGTCTTCTGGCGCGCCACGTCCTCGCGCGCCTCGTGTTCGAGGCGTTTTGCCTTCTGCTCGAGCCAGGACGAATAGTTTCCCTCCCACGGGATGCCGCGGCCGCGGTCGAGCTCGAGGATCCACGAGGTGATGTCGTCGAGGAAGTAGCGGTCATGGGTCACGATCAGGATCGTGCCCTTGTAGGCGATCAGGTGCTTCTGCAGCCAGGCGATGGTCTCGGCGTCGAGATGGTTGGTGGGCTCGTCGAGCAGCAGCATCTCGGGCGCCTCGAGCAGGAGCTGGCAGAGCGCCACCCGCCGCTTCTCGCCGCCCGACAGGCTTGCGACCGCCGCGTCGTCGGGCGGGCAGCGCAGCGCCTCCATCGCGATGTCCACCTGGGCGTCGAGGTCCCAGAGGTTTTCGGCGTCGATCTCGTCCTGGAGCCGGGACATCTCGTCGGCCGTCTCGTCGGAATAGTTCATCGCAAGCTCGTTGTAGCGATCGAGCTTGCCCTGCTTTTTTGCGACGCCGATCATGACATTGCCGCGCACGTCGAGCGTCTCGTCGAGCCGTGGTTCCTGGGCGAGGTAGCCCACGCGCACCCCCTCGGCTGCCCAGGCCTCGCCGGTGAAATCCTTGTCCATCCCCGCCATGATGCGCAGAAGGGTGGATTTGCCCGCGCCGTTCACGCCGACCACGCCGATCTTGACCCCGGGCAGGAAATTCAGGCGGATGTTCTCGAAGCATTTCTTGCCGCCAGGATAGGCCTTGGCAACTCCGTCCATGTGGTAGACGTACTGATAGGCGGCCATGGGCGCTGCTCCTTCGCGGGGTTCGGCGGGGTTCTACCGGGTCCCGGACGGGGGCGCAATCGGGCGAGCGGCCCGGGGGACGTTGACAGGCGCGCGGCTTACCCGCCACATCCGCCGAACGTCGTGCGGGTGCCGTACAGGATCGTGCGTGACGGGCGTGTGCGGCCGGCGCGGTCCGGCAGAGGGTGCGCGAGGCGCGACAGGCAAGGATGCGCCCGGCATGGGACAGGGGTTTCCGACGGCGCTGCCGGGAATGCGGGTGGGTCTGCTGGGCGGGTCGTTCGACCCGCCCCATGCCGGTCACGTGCACATCACCCGCTGGGCCCTGCGCCGCTTCCGGCTCGACCGGGTCTGGTGGCTGGTGAGCCCCGGCAACCCGCTGAAGTCCGAAGGGCCCGCCCCCGTTGCCCGGCGCGTCGCGGCGGCCGAGGCGCTGATGCGCCACCCGCGCGTTGCCATCACGGATATCGAGGCGCATCTGCGCACGCGCTACACGGCAGAGACGCTGCGCGCGCTCTTTGCCCGCTATCCGGGCGTGCGGTTCGTGTGGCTGATGGGCGCCGACAACCTCGCTGGGTTCCACCGCTGGCAGGACTGGCCCTGGATCGTCGAGCATGTGCCGATCGGGGTCCTGGCACGGCCGGGCGGACAGCTGGCCGGGGGGCTGTCGCCGATGGCGCAGCGTTATGCGCGGTTTCGCATCCGGGGCCGGGCCGCCCTGCTGCTTGCGGGCGCGGCCCCGCCCTGCTGGACCCTGCTGACGGGCCCGATGCGCGCGATCTCGTCCAGCGACCTGCGTGCGCAGGGCCAGTGGCGGCGTTAGCCTATGCTTAACCTTGAGATGGAATCGTTGTGGCCATGTCCGAGCCCCGCGCCCCCCGCCCCCCGAGCATTCCCCCGCCCAGCCGCCGCACGGTCCTGGCCGGGCTCGCCGCGATGCTGCCCGCGTGCACGGTGGCCAATGTGGCCGAGATGGCGGGGGTGCCGCCGACCCGGCCGGCGGCGGCGGGGCGGGCCGTCGCAGGCTGGCCGGACGGGCCGGCCCTGCGGGCAGCGGCGGGGCTGCCGGGGCAGAGCGGCTACGCCCTGATGGATCTCGGATCGGGCACCGTGGTGGAGGGGGAGGGGGTCGATACCGCGTTTCTTCCCGCCTCGGTCGCCAAGCTGCCCACGGCGCTCTACGCGCTTGAGACGCTGGCCCCGCAGCACCGTTTTGCGACCCGCGTGCTCGCGACCGGACCCGTGGTGGACGGGCGGCTAGAGGGCGACCTGATCCTGTCGGGCGGGGGCGATCCCGCGCTCGACACCGATGCCCTCGGCGCGCTGGCCGAGGGGCTGGTCCAGGGCGGCCTGCGCGAGGTCGCGGGGCGGGTGCTGGTCGACGGATCGGCCCTGCCATGCTGCCCGCGGATCGACCCCGACCAACCCGAACACGTCGCCTACAATCCCTCGGTCTCGGGGCTGAACCTGAACTTCAACCGCGTCCACCTCGAATGGCGGCAGGAGCGGGGAGAGCGGATGATCGCGCTGGAGGCGCGGGGCGCGCGGTGGAGCCCGCCCGTGTCGGGCATCCGCATCAGCGCGGCGCCGCGCGCGGCACCCCTGTTCACCTGGGAGGTGCTGCGGGGCGTCGAGGTCTGGACCGTCTCCGCCCCTGCCCTGGGGCAGAGGGGCAGCCGCTGGCTGCCGGTCCGCGACCCGGTGCCCTATGCGGGCGAGGTCTTCGCCCGGCTGGCCGCGGCGGCAGGACTGCGCCTGCCCGCGCCGCAGGCCGGGACCGGAATGGGGACAGAGCTCGCACGCTGGGAAAGCGCCCCGCTCGACCAGACGCTGCGCGACATGCTGCGCCATTCGACCAACCTGACGGCGGAGGTGCTGGGCCTGTCGGCGTCGAAGGCGCGCGGTGCGACCGGACCGCTCGCCGCATCGGGGGCCGCGATGGTGACCTGGCTCGAGGGCTTCGGCGGAGCGGCCCCCGGCATGGCCTTCGCCAACCATTCGGGGCTGAGTACGGGGACCCGCATGACCCCGCGCCAGACGGTCCAGATCCTCGCGGCGGCCGAGACTGCGGGGCGCGGTCGGCTGCGGCCGCTGCTCCGCCCGGTCGAGCTTGCCGCAGGCCCCGGCGAGACCCCGCTGCCGCAGCCCGCCACCGCCGCCGCCAAAACCGGGACGCTCAACTTCGTCCGCGGCCTGGCAGGATACCTCGAAGGTGCGTCGGGCCGCCGGTTCGCCTTTGCCATCTACGCCGCCGACCTCGCGGCCCGCGACCGCACGGCGGCCGACGGGGACGAGCGTCCGGCGGGCAGCCGCGCATGGGTGGGTCGGGCGCGGGCGCAGGAACGCGCGCTGCTGCGAAGCTGGGCGGCACGGTTCACCGGCGCCTGAACAGGCGCGGCCGGGGGGATGAAAGGAGGGCTCCGGCTCGCCAGAGACCAGGCACCCCTCGGGGGCGGGCGGGGCTCGGCCCGCCGCCCGGGGTCAGGCCGGGTCGGGGAGGCGGAGGAAGCGGGCGCGTGCGCCGCGTTCGATGGCCGCGGCGGTCAGACGGCCGATGCCGAGATCCTGGCGCAGGATCTGGAGAAACTCCAGCTCCGACATCCGGGCCGTTCCGTCCGCCGCAATCACGTCGCAGGCGAGCGCGTAGGCCGTTTCGTTGAACCCGGGCGGGAGCGCGGGCTTCACGAGGCCCATCAGCGCCTCGATCCCGTCCTCTTCCTCGAAGAGATCGAATACCGTCTGGGAGATCGTCTTGATCCGGTCCTGGTCGTAATTGTCGAAGGCGGGCAGGGCATCCACCAGGCGGGTAATGATCAGGAGCTCGGGCGTGGAAAAGATCTCGTCGGCCGCGGAGGTCGCAACCATGACCGCGACGAGCGCGTCCTGGGGGCTGAAGGACTGTTCCACGCGAGGCTCCCGTCGCCGATGGCGCCGGGGTGCCCCGCGCGCGGCGGACATTATTGACCGCGCCCCCCCGGGGCAATAGGAGTTCGCGCGGGTCGCGACCGCGCGGCCGCAACCCCGGGATCCGCTCCATGAAGAGCCTGCGCGACATCGCCCTGACCTCCAGCGCCTGGCCGTTCGAGGAAGCGCGCAAGCTGGTCAAGCGCTACGAGGCGGCCCCGCCTGCGAAGGGGCACGTGCTGTTCGAGACGGGTTACGGCCCGTCCGGCCTGCCCCATATCGGCACGTTCGGCGAGGTGGCGCGCACAACCATGGTGCGCCGGGCCTTCGAGGCGATCTCGGACATTCCGACCCGGCTCCTGGTGTTTTCGGACGACATGGACGGGATGCGCAAGGTGCCCGAGAACGTGCCGAACCCGGAGATGCTGCGCGGGCATCTCCAGCGGCCGCTGACGGCCGTGCCCGATCCGTTCGGGCAGTTCGAGAGCTTCGGGCACCACAACAACGCGATGCTGCGGCGGTTCCTCGACACCTTCGGGTTCGAATACGAGTTCGCGAGCGCGACGGACTACTACCGCGAAGGGCGGCTCGATCCCATCCTGCTGCGCACGGCCGAGCGCTACGACGCGATCATGGCGATCATGCTCGCGTCCCTGCGCGAGGAGCGGCAGAAGACCTATTCCTGCTTCCTGCCCATCAGCCCCATCTCTGGCCGCGTGCTCTACGTGCCGATGAAGGAGGTCAATGCGCGCGACGGCACCATCACCTTCGCCGACGAGGACGGGACGGACGTGACCCTGCCTGTGACGGGGGGGCGGGTGAAGTTGCAGTGGAAACCCGATTTCGGCGCCCGCTGGGCCGCGCTCGGCGTGGATTTCGAGATGTACGGCAAGGATCATTCCACCAACACGCCGATCTATGACGGGATCTGCGAGGTGCTGGGGGGGCGGGCGCCGGAGCATTTCGTCTACGAGCTTTTTCTCGACGAGAACGGCGAGAAGATCTCGAAATCCAAGGGCAACGGGCTCACGATCGACGAGTGGCTGACCTATGCCTCGACCGAGAGCCTCGCGCAGTTCATGTATCTCAAGCCGCGGACGGCCAAGCGGATGCACTGGGACGTGATCCCCAAGGCCGTAGACGAGTATCACCAGAACCTGCGCGCCTATCCCGGGCAGGAGGTTGCACTGCAACTGTCCAACCCGGTCTGGCACATCCATGGAGGCGCGCCGCCCGCGTCGGACATGGTCGTGGGCTATTCCATGCTGCTCAACCTGGCCTCAGCCGCCGCGGCCGAGGATACCGCGACGCTCTGGAGCTTCATCCGCAAATACGCGCCCGGGGCGAGCCCCGCCACCCATCCCGGGCTCGACGCGGCCGCGGGCCATGCGGTGCGGTACTTCATCGACAAGGTCAAGCCGCTGAAGGTGTTCCGCGCACCGACAGCGCAGGAGGCGGCGGCGATGCGGGTGCTTGCGGACCGGCTTCGCGCGTGGGAAGGGCCCGCGGACGAGGAGGCGCTGCAGAACCTCTGCTTCGAAATCGGCAAGGCCGCGCCCTTCGAGCCGCTGCGCGCCTGGTTCGGCGCGCTCTACGAGGTGCTGCTGGGGGCATCGCAGGGGCCGCGGTTCGGTGGGTTCATCGCGCTTTTCGGCGTGGCCGAGACCGCCGCGCTGATCGAGGCGGCGCTCGCCCGCGACCCCGTCGCGGGATAGGGGGACTGCACGCTTGCCTCGCCCGCCCTCCGCCCCATGTGATGATCGGCAGCGAGGAGGGGGACACGGATGCGGGCGATGGTTCTGGGACTTGTGGCAGCCTTCGGGCTGGGGTTCGGGGCGGGGCTTCGGGCCGAGGAGCCGGCGGACGGCATCCGCGGGGTGATCGGCGCGCAGATCGAAGCGTTCAAGGCCGATGATTTCGCCCGAGCCTTCAGCTTCGCCTCGCCGTCGATCCGCGGGATGTTCGGCGATCCGGACAATTTTGGGCGCATGGTCCGGTCGGGCTACCCCATGGTCTGGCGCCCGGCGCAGGTGATCTGGGGCGAACTGACCGGGCAGGGCGCGATGCGCACGCAGTCCGTGGTCCTGCGCGATGCGACCGGCGCGCTCTACGTGGCCGATTACGACATGATCGAGCTTGACGGGGCCTGGGTCATCAATGGCGTGCGCATCCGTCCGGCCCCCTCGGAAGGGGTCTAGCCGGGCGCAGGCGGCCCGTCGCCGGGCCGGGCGGCGAGGTGGTGGGTGATCCGCGGCGGCTCGGGCCCAATGTGGAAGCGGTTCAGCCGGGCCTGGTCGGCGGCATCCGCGACCGTCACCCGGGCGTGCTGGCGCAGGTGATCGAGCCAGGACGCGGCGAAGAAGATCTCGGTGAACCGCTCGGGGTCGGCCGCATCCTCGAACACCCGCCAGCCAAACCCGCCGTCGCGCCTGCGGCTGGTCGAGAACGCGTGGAGCGTGGCGAGGAAGGCGTCGCGTTCCGCAAGCGCGACACGGTAGTCGATCGTGATCATCACCGGCCCCCGCTCTCCCGCCACGGGCGCGGCGGAAAGCGGGTCGGGCCAGTGCCGCGCGGGGGCGAGGTCCGCGGCACCCAGCGGCAGCCCGATGCGCGCGCCCAGGATCGCGGCCAGTGTCCCCGCCCCCGCTGCGACCAGGAGCGCGGTGGGGATCGAGGTCGCCTGCGCGACCTGGCCCCAGAGCGCCGATCCTGCCGTCATCGCGCCGTAGAATACCATCAGGTAGACCGCGAGCCCCCGCGCCCGCACCCAGTTCGCAAGACTGCCCTGGGCTGCCACGTTGAGATTGGTCAGGACCGCGATCCACGCCGCCCCGGCCAGAAACAGCGCCACGAGGGCGACGGGGCGGAGGGGGACGAGCGCGATCAGCGCGATGGCTGCCATGGTCAGAAGGCTGCCCCCCGTGACCAGCGCCCCCGGGGCGAGGCGCGCGGCG
Organism: Paraoceanicella sp.; assembly: GCA_031399375.1. GTDB lineage: Bacteria > Pseudomonadota > Alphaproteobacteria > Rhodobacterales > Rhodobacteraceae > Paroceanicella. The sequence goes on along the minus strand of JANNOT010000077.1, from coordinate 10,412 downwards.
AGCCTGGGCATCAGGAGCGCGCCTGCGACGGCACCCGCACCCACCGCGGTCAGCATCAGCCCGTAAAAGGTGGCATCCGCCCCCAGTTCCCGCCGCGCGACCAGCGGCAGGAGCGCCCAGTAGGCAGAGGCGAAGAGAAAGAACGCCGCCGCCCGCACCAGCACGATGCGCATATCGCGCGAGGCCGCGACATAGCCCGCACCGGTTCGCATGGCGGGCCAGAACGCCTCGGGCGGCAGGGTGGCGGGCGGGGTGGCCCGGCGCCACCAGACGAACGCCGCGACCACCGCGATGGTCGAGACGGCATCGGCCACATAGGCCGCCGTGACGCCCGCGCCCACGATGATCGCGCCCCCGAGTGCCGGCCCGATCGCGCGCGAGATGTTGATGCCGAGCGAGTTCAGCGCCACGGCGGGGCGCAGCATCGGTTTGTCCACCAGTTCGGGCACGACGGCCTGGGACGGCGGGCCCGCCAGTGCCGCCCCGATCCCCGCGAGAAAAGTGAAGACGAGGAGCAGGGTGGGGGTCATGGCGCCCGTGGCCATCGCGACGGCCATGGCCACGGACAGGAGCGCGGTGAACCCCTGGATCGCGACCAGCATGCGGCGGCGGTCGAGGATGTCCGCAAGCGCCCCCGCGGGCAGCGCGAGCAGGAAGATCGGCAGGGTCATCGCCCCCTGCACCAGGGCGACCAGCAGGGGCGAGGGCGCCATCTCCGTCATCAGCCAGCCCGAGGCCACGTCGCGGATCCAGAGCCCGATGTTGGAGACGAGCGTCGCGGTCCAGATCACCGCGAAGGCGCGGGTCCGCAGCGGCGCCCAGGGCGACGCCGCCGCGGTCATCCCGCCCGCCCCGCATCGGTCGCGGCGAGCAGGACAAGCCCCCCCGCGATCGCCGCATGTTCCCAGAAGGCGGTCTGGTTCACCCGCCGCGCGGGACCCGCCATGGTCCACCACCGATGCGCGATCAGGGTGGCCGCAAGGGTGAAGCCCGCGAGCAGCCCCGCCCCGATCCAGGCCAGCCCGGGCGCGAACAGGAGTGCCGCCCCGCCGAGCTGCACCGCGATGACCGCGGCCGCGACCGGCGCGGGCGGCGACAGGCCGAGCGCCTTCGCCTCGGCCACCGCGCCAGGGAAATCGACGAGCTTGCCGATCCCGCTCGCGACAAAGGGTGCTGCGATCGCGGCGGTGGCGAGCAACCGCACCGGGGTCGTGGCGAGGAGGGCGGGGGCCTCCACGCCCCTCAGGCCCCGAAGCAGGCGCAGCCGAGCGCGCCCCAGAACCCCGAGAGATCGGCGGGCCGCACCGGCAGGGGCCGCGACCAGGCGATGGCATGGGTATGGCCGTGCAGCCCGCAGCCCTGCGCGCAGGAGGGGGCACAGACCCGCTCGGCCCGCTGCGCGGGTGTCGGCCCCTGGGCGACGGGCGACCAGGACGGGACCGGCACGGGCAGGGGGGGGTCGAGCGGCGCGAAATCGCCCGAGCCATGGACGATGACGCCCCCCATGACGGTCAGCTCGGCCACGATCCCGCGGATCTCAGCGGCGGGGACCGCGAAATAGTCGGCGGACAGGGCCGCGAAATCGGCGAGTGCCCCGGGGGCGAGCGTTCCCTTGACCTCCGCCTCGCCCGAGACCCAGGCCGAGCCCTGGGTCCAGAGCCGCAGCGCCTGCTCGCGGGTCAGGGTAGCCCCCTCGCGCATGTGCTTGAACCCGCCAAGCGTGCGCCCCGTGGTCATCCAGTGCAGCGACACCCAGGGGTCGTACGACGCGACGCGGGTCGCGTCGGTCCCGCCGCCGACTGGCACGCCGGCCTCGATCATCCGGGCCATGGGCGGGGTCGCCTCGGCCGCGGCCGTGCCGTAGCGATCGACGAAGTATTCGCCCTGGAACGCCATGCGGTGCTGCACCGCGATCCCGCCGCCCAGGGCCGCAATCCGGTCGATGTTGCGGGGCGTGATCGTCTCGGCATGGTCGATGATGAACCGCATGGGAAAGGGCGCGCCGCCCGTCACCCGCTCGAACACGCCGAGAAAGCGGTCGATCGTCTCGTCATAGGTCGCGTGGATCCGAAACGGCCAGCGGTTTTCGGCCAGAAGGGCCACGATCGGCTCGAGCTCGGCCTCCATCCGGGGGGCAAGGTCGGGGCGCGGCTCGAGGAAGTTCTCGAAATCGGCCGCGGACCAGGCGAGGTTTTCGCCCGCCCCGTTCATGCGCAGCAGGTCCGTGCCTGCGCCCGGCGTCGTCATCGCGATCCATCTGGCGTAGTCGTCGAGCTCCTGCCCCGCCTTCTGGGCGAAGAGGTTGTAGGCGACCCGCACGGTCATCTGCCCCGCCGCGTGCAGATGCTCGATCACCGCGTAGTCGTCGGGGTAGTTCTGCCAGCCCCCGCCCGCGTCGCAGACGCTGGTGATGCCAAGCCGGTTCATCTCGCGCATGTAGTGCCGGGTGGAGATGACTTGCGCGTCGAAGTCGAGCTTTGGGCCGCGCGCCAGCGTGGAGTAGAGGATGAAGGCCGAGGGCCGGGCGAGCAGCAGCCCGGTCGGCTCGCCGCCCGCGTCCCGCACGATCTCGCCCCCCGGCGGATCGGGCGTGTCGCGCCCGAAGCCGAGCGCCCGCAGCGCCGCGCGGTTCAGCATCGCGGCCGCATAGAGGTGCAGGATGAAGACCGGCGTGTCGGGTGCCGCCGCGTTGATCTCGTCCAGCGTGGGCAGGCGGCGCTCGGCGAACTGAAGCTCGGACCACCCCCCGACCACGCGCACCCAGTGGGGCGGGGGCGTCCGCGCCGCCTGGTCGCGCAGGAGCGCCAGCGCATCGGCGAGCGAGGGCAGGTTTTCCCACCGCAGCTCGAGCGCAAAGTTCAACCCGCCCCGGATCAGGTGGGTGTGGCTGTCATTCAGACCCGGGATCACCCGGCGTCCGCCGAGATCCATCTCGGCGGCCGCGGACCCGCCGAGCGCTGCCCGCACCTCCGCCTCGCGCCCGATCGCGCGGATCCGCCCGCCCTCGACCGCGATCGCGTCGGCCTCCGGACGGGTGCGGTCGAGCGTCGTGATCCGGCCGTTGCGAAAGAGGGTGATGTCCATCGGCGTCTCTCCGGCAGCGGGACGGGCGATCAGGGCGGCGGCTGCCGCCCTCAGGATCGTGCGGCGGTCGGGGCCGCCGGTCATGCCGCGCGGTCGGGTCCGGGGCGGGGCGAGCGGCCCGGCAGGGGTCCGAGCAGGTGCGGCCCGCAATCGGACGACAGCCACGCGCGGCTGACCGGTTCGCCCGCCAGAAGGCGCTTGGCGATGGGGACGATCTGCTCGCCGAGCAGGATCCCCAGCAGACCGACCAGCGCCACGATGGGCGGCGCGGGCGAACGGACATTGAGGAGAGCATAGATGATGCCGACCAGAACGCCCGCGCCCAGGGCCATGAGATAGAGCTTCACACCCGTCCCGGCCGCCCTCAGGCAGCCGCCCCCGCTTCGGAGGCGTGCTCGCCCATCATCGCCTTGGCATAGATGATCCCCAGCCCGTAGGCGCCGCCATATTTCTTGGCGATGCCGGTGGTCATGTCGTAGGTCGCCGACCGGGCCCAGTCGCGCTGGAGCTCGAGCAGGTACTGGAGCGCGGTCATGGGCCGGACGCCCGCCTGGACCATCCGCTCGACCGCACGCTCGTGCGCCTCCTCGGACACGTCGCCGCAGGCGTCGGTGATCACATAGGTCTCGAACCCCTGGTCGAGGGCCGACAGCGTCGGGCCCACGATGCAGACGCTGGTCCAGAGCCCGGCGAACACCAGGCGCCCCTTGCCGATCGCGTTCACCCGTTCCGCGATGCGCGGGTCCTCCCAGGTGTTCATGCTGGTGCGGTCGATGGCCTCGGCGTCGGGAAAGGCGATCCGGATCTCGTCGAACATCGGACCAGAAAACGTCTTTTCCGCGACCGTGGTCAGGATGGTTGACACGCCGAACCCCGCCGCGGCGGCGGCGATCAGGGCGGTGTTGTTGCGCAGCGTGATCGCATCGATCGACTTGGTCGCGAAGGCCATCTGCGACTGGTGATCGATCAGGATCAGCGTGTGATCGGTGGGCGACAGCAGGAGCTTGCCTGGGGCGGCGACGGCGTGGGCCATGGGGGGTACCTCATGTGGGCGCTGATCGGACGGCGGCACGCTAGCACCGCCCGATGACCGCGGCGCGACGGGTCTTGCCGCGAACGTGTCGATCTTGCCGTCGTGACGCGCGGGTCAGTCGCCGATGCGCCGACGCCAGTCCCGCGGGCTCACCCCCGTCTCGCGCCGGAAGATCCGGGCGAAATGGGCGGGGCTTCCGTAGCCGACGGCCGCCGCCACGTCGATCACCGGCAGGCTGCTCGCCGACAGCAGGCGCTTGGCCCGCTCGATGCGCAGGCGCTGGACATAGGTGCTGGGACTGACGCCCGTGCTGACGCGAAAGGCGCGGCAGAAGTGGAAGTCCGACAGATCCACGAGCCCCGCGAGCACCGACAGCCGGATGTCCGTGGCGGCATGGGCCTCCAGATAGTCCGTCACGCGGCGGACCTGCCATCCGGCGAGCCCGCCCCGCGCGGGTGGCCCGCCCCCCGCAGGTCCGAGCAGCGCCAGCCGCAGGAAGAGGGTCGCGTAGCTTGACACCGCGAGGGGGTCGAGCGGTCCCGAGCGCGCGTCCTGCACCAGCGCCGCACCCAGCAGGGTCAGCCGCCCGCCGCCATCGGTCACCGTGGGCAGGGCGCGCAGCGGGGTGCCGAGGGCGTCGGCATGGCGCGCCACCACCTCGGGCGGGAACATCAGGCCCATGGCGTCGCGAAAGCCCCGCCGCGTCACCCAGCGGATCTCCGACCCCGCGCCGATCTGCAGTGCGCTGACCTGGCGGGGCCGCGGGCCGATGCGGCGGCTGTCGATCGTCCCCTCCCAGCTCTGCCCGGCATCGGCGACCAGGACGATGCGGGACCCGGGATCCCCGGGGTGATGCCCCTCCTGCACCACCACGTCGGGATCGGCGCTGATCCCGCTTTCCCACACGAACACGGTGCCGTCGTCGCCATGCACCAGCTGGCGCAGCGGCGGCGGCGGGGCGAGCCAGGCGATCCTGCCATAGGACGCGACCCCGATATCGGCCCGGTGGCCCAGAACCGGCGCCGCTGCGCCCGCCGGCGGGGGGGCCGCGGAGGCCGGAGATTGTGGCGATGCGGCCTGCGAGGCAGCAGCCAGCGTCGCGGTCGGGCCGGACCCGTCCGCGGTCGTCATGCCGGGGGTGGCTCGCCCGGCCCTGTCGCCCCCGTCAGGCGATTGCATCGAGAAGCGGGGCCCATTGGTCGCGGAGCGGCTGGTAGGCCCGCTGCGGCCGGTCGAAGATCGCGAGGCCCTGGGCCGCAAGCTCGGCATAGGCGGTGCGCTCGGTGATCCAGGCCCGCGGCTCCTGCCCGATGCGGCCAAAGAATGCCTTCAGCCCCTCGGCCGCGCGGGCCCCGGGGCGGATGCGGTTGGCGACGAGGTGGACGATGACCTTGCCCTTTCGCACCCGCTTCAGATCCTCGATGTCGCGCAGGAAGCGCTTGGTGCTGTCCTCGTCAAAGACCGACGGCAGGACCGGGGTGACCACCGCCTTGGCCTCGGCCACCAGCGCCTCGGCCCGCTCGCCCCGCAGGGCGCCGGGGGCGTCGATCACAAGCCAGTCGAGCTTCTTGGGATAGGCGCCCAGATCGTCGGGGTCCGACCAGTCCAGCCCCTCGATCGCGGTGGCCGTCGCGGGCCGCAGCTTCAGCCAGCGCAGCGCCGACTTCTGGCCGTCGGCATCGGCAAGCCCCACGCGCTCGCCCCGCGCCGACAAGGCGGCGGCGAGCGTCAGGGCGGTCACGGTCTTGCCGCATCCCCCCTTCCTGTTCGCCACCAGTATGGTCTTGGTCACCAAACTACCCCACCCCCACCCACGCGCTGGTCAAAGCGATATTTGCAAGCTAAGTGTCCGAAATGCAAATCATCACCACGACCGAGAGCCTCAGGGCCTATTGCGACAGCTGCGTAACGCATCCCTATGTGACGATCGATACCGAATTCCTGCGCGAGCGGACCTATTACGCCCAGCTCTGCCTGGTACAGATCGCAAAGCCCGGCGCGGATGATGATGGGGCCGCGATCATCGACCCGCTGGCGCGCGACCTCGACCTCGCGCCGCTTTTTGGGCTGCTGGCCGATCCGGGCGTGGTGAAGGTGTTCCATGCCGCGCGCCAGGACCTGGAGATCTTCCACACCCTCACCGGCCGGATCCCGGCGCCGATCTTCGACACCCAGGTTGCCGCCATGGTTTGCGGCCTGGGCGATCAGGCGAGCTACGAGAGCCTGGTGCGCAAGGTCGCGAAGGCCGAGATGGACAAGTCCGCCCGGTTCACCGACTGGTCCATACGCCCGCTGAGCGAGAAGCAGATCGTCTACGCGGCTGCCGACGTGACCCATCTACGGGTGGTCTACGAGGCGCTGTCCGAGCAGCTGGCGCGCACCGGGCGCACGGCCTGGGTTGCCGAGGAGATGGCGGTCCTGACCGCGCCCGAAACCTATGTCGTCGAGCCCGACGAGGCGTGGCGGCGGCTCAAGACCCGCACGACGGCGCCCAAGTTCCTCGCCATCGTCCGCACGCTCGCCGCCTGGCGCGAACGCACGGCCCAGGCGCGCGACGTGCCGCGCAGCCGCCTGCTGAAGGACGACGCGCTGCTCGAGATCGCGTCGAACCGGCCCACCACGCTCGACGAGCTGAACCGCTCGCGTCTTCTCCAGCGCGAGGGGCGCAAATCCGAGATCTCCGAGGCGATCCTCGAGGCGGTGCGCGAGGGGATGGCCTGCCCGCCCGAGCGCCGCCCCTCGCTGCCCGAGCCGCCGCACCAGAAGCCGGGCACCCAGGCGCTGGGGGATCTGCTGCGCGTGCTCCTGAAGGCAAAGGCGGATGCGGCGGGCGTGGCGCCCCGGCTGATCGCGGCATCGGCCGATCTTGACCTGATCGCGTCCGAGGACGTGCCCGACATCCCGGCGATGAACGGCTGGCGTCGCGAGGTGTTCGGCGCCGACGCGCTCAGGCTCAAGGCGGGACAGATCGCGCTTTCCGCCTCGCCCCGCGGGGTGCAGCTCGTGGAGCTTGAGGCGCGCGGCTAGCGCGGAACCGCAATTTCGGCCGCGTTGCCGGTGGCGAGGACCCGGATGCCCGTGGCGGCCGCCAGCAGGTCGTCGCCCACGAACTGTGCCGCCGTCACCCGGCGCGCGACGTCAGAGGGTGCCGGGGCCTGGGCGGCAGGATCGGGGGGGTTCGCCGCAGTTTCGGGCGCGCGCGCGACGAATTCGAGCTCGACCCGGCCATCCGCCGCGGGCCGCCCCTCGTTCAGCAGGCGAAGCTGCGCCCGAAAGTACCCCGGGCGGGGCGCGAGCCCGTCGGCCTGGACCAGCACCCCGCGGTAGCCCCGCCCGGCGGTGACCGCCTCGACGGCCGCGATCCGCTCGGTCGGGGGCTCGCCCGGCCGGTTTGCAGCGGCGGCAGCCGCCGCTTCAGCCTCGGCTGCCGCCTCCTCCTCGGCGCTGGTGAACGGGTTGAGATTGCCGACGTCAAAGCCCGCCGAGCAGCCCGCAAGCACCAGCGCCGCTGCGATGGCGGTCGGGATCGGGGCTGGGCGCATGGCGGAGGTACTCCCTGTTTCATGGCCTACGGGGGATCGGGCGCGCTTGGGGGTAGCCCGCCGGGCGCAGAAAGGAAAGCAGCGGCACCGGGGCCACTGGATTTTCCGCGTCCCTCCCGCTAGGTCGGGGCCCATGAGCGCCACACACCCCGATTTTGCCGAGATCACCGAGACCTTCGCCCTGCTTGACGAGTGGGAGGACCGGTATCGCTACCTCATCGACCTGGGCCGCGGCCTGCCATCCCTGCCCGACGCCCTGCGCACCGATGGCGCGAAGGTGCAGGGCTGCGCGAGCCAGGTCTGGATCGTCCCCGAATTGAGCGGAGAGGGGGCCGAGGCCGTCCTCGGGTTCCAGGGTGATTCGGATGCGATGATCGTTAAGGGGCTGATCGCCGTGCTCCACGGCCTGATTGCCGGGCGCCCGGTGGGCGAGATCGCGGGGCTCGACGTCCCCGCCGCCCTGTCGCCCCTGGGGCTCGAGGCGCATCTGTCGTCGCAACGGTCCAACGGTCTGCGCGCGATGGTGTCGCGGCTCAAGCAGGTCGCGGCCGATGCCGCCGTATCGACCGGGCATTGACCCCCCGCGGTGCAAGAGGGATAGAGCAGGGGAATGCAGGGGGCGGACATGGCGGATCTTCTGAGCACGCTGCTGACGAAACGCGACTGGCTGATGGCCGATGGCGCCACGGGGACCAATCTCTTCAACAGCGGCCTTCCCGCGGGCGAGGCGCCCGAGCTCTGGAATTTCGACGCCCCCGATAAGATCAGGGATCTCTACCGGGGTGCGGTCGATGCAGGCTCGGACATCATCCTGACCAACTCGTTCGGCGGGACCCGGGCGCGGCTGAAGCTGCACGGGATGCAGGACCGCGCGCATGACGTGAACGCGCATGCCGCGGCCCTGGCGCGCGAGGTCGTGGACCGGGCGGGCCGCCCGGTGGTGGTCGCGGGGTCGATCGGCCCGACGGGCGAACTGCTCCAGCCGGTCGGTCCGCTGAGCTTTGACGCGGCCGTCGCGATGTTCGAGGAGCAGGCGCGCGGGTTGATGGCGGGTGGGGCCGACGTGCTCTGGGCCGAGACGATCAGCTCGGAGGAGGAGATGCGCGCGGCCTCCCAGGCCGCCGCCAATGTCGGGGCGCCGTTCTGCGGCACCATGAGCTTTGACACCGCGGGACGCACGATGATGGGGATCACGTCGTCGAGCCTCGCCGGCATTGCTGCGACCCTGCCCGCGCGGCCCGTCGCCTTCGGCGCCAATTGCGGGGTCGGGGCGTCGGATCTCCTGCGCACTGTGCTGGGGCTGACCGAGGCCGCCCCCGGCGCCGTGGTGATCGCCAAGGGCAACGCGGGCATCCCGCGCTATGTCCATGGCCACATCCATTACGATGGCACGCCCGAGCTGATGGCCGATTACGCCGTGCTCGCCCGCGACGGCGGTGCGCGGATCATCGGCGGATGCTGCGGGACCACGCCCGCCCATCTTGCGGCCATGCGCCACGCGCTCGAGACCGTGCCCCCCGGTCCGCGCCCGGGGCTCGACCTGATCGCGGAGCGCCTGGGGGGCTTTTCCTCGGCCTCCGACGGTGTCGGCGCCAGCGAAGGCCCCGCCCGCGAACGCCGCCGCCGCCGCGGCTAGCGCGCGTGGCCCGGGGCCCGCGCGCCGTGAGACTGGCGACGATCCGCGCGGGACGCGAACCGTCGCGGGTCCTGGCGCCCGTACTGTCGTTTTGTCGCCCTGTGCGGTCGCCGCGCTTTGCGCGCACCCGTCAAATCGATAGTAGGGATGGCATATGCATGTGAAGTCGGTCCCCGGTCGGGGCCGCGCCCCGAGAGGATGACCGATGGCCGGTGACGACGAGATTGTGCTGAGCGAACTTGGCGACGACGACCTCGTGCAGCAGATGCACGACGATCTCTATGACGGGCTGCGCGAGGAGATCGAGGAATCGGTCAACATCCTGCTCGCCCGCGGCTGGACCCCGTATGACATCCTGACCCGCGCGCTGGTCGAGGGCATGCGCATCGTCGGCATCGATTTTCGCGACGGGATCCTGTTCGTGCCCGAGGTGCTGCTGGCTGCCAACGCCATGAAGGGCGGGATGGCGATCCTGAAGCCGCTCCTGATCGAAACCGGCGCCCCGCGCCTGGGCAAGATGGTGATCGGCACGGTCAAGGGCGACATCCACGACATCGGCAAGAACCTCGTGTCGATGATGATGGAGGGGGCGGGGTTCGAGGTGGTGGATCTCGGCATCAACAATCCGGTCGAGAACTACCTCGGCGCGCTGGAGCGCGAAAATGCCGACATCCTCGGCATGTCCGCGCTTCTGACCACAACCATGCCCTATATGAAGGTCGTGATCGACACGATGAAGGAAAAGGGCATCCGCGACAACTACGTGGTGCTGGTGGGCGGCGCGCCGCTCAACGAGGAATTCGGGCGCGCGATCGGTGCGGACGCCTATTGCCGCGACGCGGCCGTGGCGGTGGAGACGGCCAAGGAATTCATGGCGCGCAAGCACAACCAGCTCGCCACCGGGTGATGCGATGGTGTCGGCGGACCCGCTCGACCCCGACCGGCTGACCGAGGCGGGGCTGGAGGCGCGGGGGACGGCGCCCGTGCTCCTGATCGCGTGCGGGGCGCTGGCGCGCGAGGTGCTGGCGCTGCGCGACCTGAACGGCTGGGACCATCTCGACCTCGCCTGCCTGCCGGCAAAGCTGCACAACACGCCTCGGGACATCCCCGCCGCGGT
>JANNOT010000481.1:0-14054 GCA_031399375.1 Paraoceanicella sp. | reverse complement strand
CAGAAGCGCCTCCAGCGCCGGTTCCTCGATCAGGGTGCCCGCAAGGCGGATGCGCTCGTGGAACTGGGCGAGATGGGGCGAGGTATAGGCATGGACCCGGTCCCCCGCCGCCTCCAGCCCCGCGCGGATCATCGCCTGGGTTGACCCCTTGCCGTTCGTGCCGGCCACGTGGACCACGGGGGGCAGCCGCCGCTCGGGGTGCCCCAGCGCCGCCAGCAGCCGGTGCACGCGACCGAGCGTCAGGTCGATGATCCTGGGGTGCAGCGCCATCATGCGCCGCAGGATGACGTCGCTGCCGCCGGTATCGGACATGGGCGTCAGGCGGCGGTGGTCTCGCCCGGCGCGGGCGCGGGCAGATCGCCATGGCTGCGCGGCGGCAGTTTCGTCAGGAGGCGCACGAGCGTCGCGAGCTCGTCGCGCAGGTCGCGGCGGTGGATCACCCGGTCGAGCATCCCATGCTCCAGCAGGTATTCCGCGCGCTGGAATCCCTCGGGCAGGGTCTCGCGGATCGTCTGCTCGATGACCCGGGGCCCGGCGAAGCAGATCAGCGCCCCGGGCTCGGCGATCTGCACGTCGCCGAGCATGGCGTAGCTCGCGGTCACGCCCCCCGTGGTCGGGTGGGTCAGGACGGTGATGTAGGGCAGCCCCGCCTCGCGCACCATCTGGACCGCGACGGTGGTGCGGGGCATCTGCATCAGCGACAGGATCCCCTCCTGCATCCGGGCCCCGCCCGCCGCGCAGAACACGATCAGCGGCAGCTTGTGGGCCACGGACCGCTCGGCCGCCGCCACCATGGCATTGCCGACCGCCATCCCCATGGAACCGGCCATGAAGCTGAAATCCTGCGCCGCCGCAACAATGCGTGCGCCGCCCACCTCACCTTCGGCAACCAGCATCGCCTCGTGCTCGCCGGTGTTTTTGCGCGCCTCGCGCAGACGCTCGACGTATTTCTTCTGGTCGCGAAAGCCGAGCGGGTCGGGCAGGGGGTCCGGGACCGCGACATCGACGAACACCCCGCCATCGAACAGGGCGTGGAACCGCGCGCGCGGGCTGATCGCCATGTGGTGCTGGCAGGACGGGCAGACATGAAGCGCGTCCGAAAGCTCGCGGTGGAACAGCATGGTTCCGCAGCTGTCGCATTTCTTCCACAGGTTTTCCGGAACCTCTCGCCGCGAAAAGAGCGAGTTGATCGTCGGCTTCATGTAGTTCGAGATCCAGTTCATCGCACCCGCACCCCGGTGAAAGATTGCGGCCTACTTAATCGCAGCCCCCGCGGTTTGCAACGAAAGGGGGCAGGGCGCGACCCTGGGCCGGGGATCGCGGGCGAAGGCGCGCCGCCCGGCGGCGAAGGTCGCCACCACCTCGGGCCCCGCGGGATCGACCAGGATCACGTCGGCCCGCGCCCCGGGGGCGAGCGTCCCCCGATCGCTCAACCCCAGCGCCGCGGCAGGGTTGGCCGACACCAGCGCCCAGGCGGCGGGCAGGCCGAGATCGGGCGCCAGCCTGAACGCCGCCGCGAGCGGCGAGGGATAGTGGTAGTCCGAGGCGAGCACGGTGCAGAGCCCCGACCTGACCGCATGCCCCGCGTCGACGGCGCCCGTATGGCTGCCGCCGCGCACCACGTTGGGCGCACCCAGGATCACCGGCTCGCCAGCGGCCCGCGCGGCCTCCGCCGTCGGCAGGGTCAGGGGAAACTCGCAGGCGCGCGCCCCCAGCGCGCGGAACGCCGCGCGCTGGTCCGGCCCGGTCTCGTCATGGGCGAGCATCGGCGCCCCGCGCGCCCGCGCGGCCGCGGCCAGCCGCGCAATGGCGGCGGGCACGGCGTCGCGGCGGTCCCAGGTGTCGGCAAGCGCCGCACGATACCCCTCGATGGTCAGCCCGGTGCGGTCGGCGAGCTGGGCCAGCTTCTCGGCCTTCAGCTTCTTTGCGACATCCGACGTAACGTGATCGTTGAACGCCAGCACCGGCACCGGGTCGAGCGCGAGCAGGCGTGTGACCAACCCCTCCGCGTCCAGGGCGAACGTCTCCCACCGGATATGCAGGCGCGTGTCGCTAAAGAGCCGCGGGCGCAGGCGCATCAGGGCCGCGACGAAGTCCTCGGCCGCGGCGGCCGAGCGCAGGCCCGGCTCCCACGACACCGTCACGCCGTGATAGGCCGTGGTGATCCCGTTGGCAGCCAGCGTGCGGTCCACGTCGAGCAGCGCGGGCTCGGTCGCGAACCGTACGCCGGGGCGGGGCATCAGGTGCCGCTCGAACCCGTCGCCATGCAGATCGACGATGCCGGGCAGGACCAGGAGGCCGGTCGCGTCGACCGCCACCGCCCCGGGCGCCGCAGCGTCCGCGATCCGGTCGCCCGTGATGGCGAGCGATCCCTCCGCCATTCCCGCGGGGCCGAGGACCTGCCCGCCCGTCACGATCCAGTTCATGCGCCCTCCGCCGCGACCCGCGATGGGGGCCCGCGGTGGGAGATAGCCAATCCTGCACGCCCCGTCCACCGCGCCCCGCGTCACGCAACCGTCACGCCACCGGCCCCTTGACGCGGCGGCCAGCCGGGTGAAGCTCCCAGACGCGCCACGCGAACGCTGGGGGAGCGATGACCTATCTTCTGACCGCCGACGGGGGGACCGAAAGCCTGCGGGTGCGCATCTACGATGCCACGGGCCGCGCGCATGCGTCCGTCGCCGTGCCCTACGAGACCCGGTTCCTTCCCGGCGCGCGGGCCGAGCAGGACCCCGAGGACTGGTGGCGCGCCTTTGTCGCCGCCACCCGGCGCGCGATCGCCGAGGGCGTGATCGACCCCGCCGCCATCGCCGCGATCGCCATGGCGACCACCTGCTGCTCGGTCGTCGCGCTGGGGCCGGACGGGCGGGCGCTGCGGCCGTCGATCATCTGGATGGACGTGCGGGCGAGCGCCGAGGCGGCGGATGTCCTCGCCACGGGGGACGGGGCTCTGGTCGTCAACAGCGCCGGGGCCGGACCGGTGTCGGCGGAATGGATGATCCCCAAGGCGCTCTGGATCGCCCGGCACGAACCCGAGCTCTTCGCCGCAGCAACCACCATCTGCGAATACCAGGACTTCATGACCCTGCGCCTGACCGGCGAGCGGGCGGCGAGCCTGAACAACGCGTCCGTCCGCTGGCATTATTCCGCGGCGCGGGGCGGCTGGCCGGTGGGGATGCTGGCGGCGCTGGGGATCCCGGAGCTGGTGGACAAGTGGCCCGCCCGCGTGGTCCCCCCGGGCGAGGTGGTCGGCACGTTGCGGGCCGGGGCCGCGGCAGAACTTGGCCTGCCGCCGTCGGTCAGGCTCGTGCAGGGGGGTGCCGACGCGCTGATCGGGATCATCGGGCTCGGCGTCGCGCGGCCGGGGCAGCTCGCGCTTATCACCGGGTCCTCGCATCTCCAGTTCGGGGTGGCCGACCGGCCGCTGCACGCGCCAGGCATCTGGGGCACCTATGCCGATGCGGTCTATCCCGGGCGGCACATCCTGGAGGGGGGGCAGACCTCCACCGGCTCGATCATCGCCTGGCTGGGGCGGCTGACAGGCGGGCTCGATCTGCCCGAGATGAACCGCAAGGCGGCGCTCCTGCCCCCGGGGGCCGAGGGGCTGCTGGTCCAGGACCATTTCCAGGGCAACCGCACGCCCCATACCGATGCCCTGTCTCGCGGGGCGATCACCGGGCTGACGCTCGCCCACGGGCCCGAACACGTGTTTCGCGCGATCATGGAGGGGATCGGCTTCGGCACCCGGCTGATCCTAGACGCCATGGCCGCGGCGGGGTACCGGGCCGAGGAGATGACCGTGGGCGGCGGGGCGACCGCCTCGGACCTGTGGCTCCAGATCCATGCCGACACGGCGGGGGTGCCGGTCACGGTCCCCGCGGCGCCCGATGCGCCGTCCATCGGCGCGGCGGTGCTCGCAGGCGTCGGGGCGGGGCTGTTCGCCGACATCGACGCAGGGATCGCCGCCATGGTCCGTCCCGGGCGGCGGATTGAACCGAGGGCGGACAATGTCGCGGCCTATGGCGAGATCTACGCCCGCTACCGGGCACTTTATCCCGCGCTGAAGGGCGTTCACCAGGGCTGAGCGGGATCGGGCAGCGGGATCGCGTCGATCAGCGCCCGGGTGACGGGATGCTGCGGGCGGGTAAAGATGGCATCCGTCGCCGCCTCCTCCACGATCCGGCCGTCATCGAGCACGATCACCCGGTGGGCAAGCCGCGCGATCACCGCAAGGTCGTGGCTGATGAAGGCGAGCGTCAGCCCCATTTCGGCCACCAGCCCCTCCAACAGCCGCAGGACCTGCGCTTGGGAGGAGACGTCGAGCCCGGAGACGATCTCGTCCGCCAGGATGAAATCGGGCTTCATGGCGACGGCGCGCGCGATGCCGATCCGCTGGCGCTGTCCGCCCGAGAGCTCGTGGGGATAGCGCGCGGCAAGCGCCGGGGCCAAGCCCACCCGCTCCAGCACCTCGCCCACCACCGCCGTGGTCCCCCGCCCGCGCAGCGGTGCCGCAATGATCCGGCCCACGGTCAGGCGGGGGTTGAGCGAGGACATCGGGTCCTGGAAGATCATCTGGATGCGCGGGCGCAGCGGGCGCAGGGCGGCATCGTCCAGATGGGTGATGTCGCTGCCGTCGAACATGATGCGCCCTGCGCTCGGCTCCACCAGGCGCACCAGCGCCCGGCCGAGGGTGGATTTGCCCGACCCCGACCCGCCGACGATGCCGATGACCTCGCCCCGCGGAATGACCACGTCGATGCCGCGAAGAATGTCCTTGCGCGGCGCTGGGCCAAGGAAGGGCTTTCGCGCCAGGTCGGGCACCGACAGACGCAGCCCCTCGACGCGGTAGAGGTCAGCCACCCGCCACCTCTGCCGCCACCTCTGCCGCCACGGCGGCGATGACGTCGGCCGGTACCGGGTTCAGCGCGGCGCCGGGATCGTCATGCCGGGGCATCGCCGCCAGCAGCGCCGCGCTGTAGGGATGGGCAGGGCCGCGGAAGAAGGTGGGGACATCCGTCTCCTCGACCACCCTGCCGGCATAGAGCACGTGGAGCCGGTCGCAGATCTTGGAGACCACGCCCAGGTCGTGGGTGACAAAAAGCAGCGCCGTGCCGTGGCGTGCCTGCATCTCTCGGATCAGGCGCAGGATCTCTTTCTGCACCGTCACGTCGAGCGCGGTCGTCGGCTCGTCCGCCACGATCAGCTGCGGCCCGGCGGCAAACGCGGCGGCGATCAGGATGCGCTGGCGCATGCCCCCCGAAAGCTCGTGGGGGTAGGCGGTCAGGACCCGCGGGCCGTCGGGGATCCGCACCTCCTCCATCAATTCGCGGGCCCGGGCATCGGCCCGGACCCGGGTCCAGCCGAGGATATCCACCAGCCGGTCGGTGATCTGGCCCCCCACGCGCCGCGCGGGGTTGAGCGCGCTGAGCGGGTCCTGCGGGATCAGCGCCGCGGTCGCCCCGATCAGGCGGCGGCGGTCGCGGTCGCGCATCCCCACCAACTCCTGCCCATCCAGGCGGATCGAGCCCGCCACAATTTCCGCCGCACGGGGCAGGGTGACGAGGATCGCCTTGCCGATCATGCTTTTGCCCGCGCCGCTTTCACCCACCAGCCCCTGCACCCGCCCCGGCGCGACCGAGAGCGACACGTCGCGCAGGAGCAGGTGCGGGGTGCCGCGCAGCCGCACGGTCAGCCCCTCGACGACCAGAAAGCTCACCGGAGCACCGGGTCATAGCGATCGCGCAGCCCCTGGCCAAGCTGGGCGAAGGCGAGCACAGTCAGGAACAGCGCGACCAGCGGCACCACCAGCACCCACCAGGCCTGGTGCACCGACACCCGCCCCTCGGCGATCATGCCGCCCCACGTCGGATCGTCGGTGGAAATCGAGAGGTTCACGAAGGAAAGGATCGCCTCGACGATCACCGCGATCCCCATTTCCAGCGTCACCAGCGCCACGATGGTGGGCAGGACGTTGGGCAGGATCTCCGCCACCAGCGTCCGCCCCCGCCCGAAGCCCGCCACCCGCGCGCTCTGCACATAATCCATGGCGGACTGGTTCAGCGTCTCGGCCCGCACGACCCGGGCAAAGCGGGTCCAGTCGATCACGACGATGGCGACGATGATCGAGGTGAGGCCGGTTCCCAGCACAGCAATCAGCAGGATGGCAAAGAGCACCGGGGGAAACGCCATCCAGATATCGATGAGCCGCGAGATCACCAGATCCACCCAGCCCCGGAGGTAGCCCGCGAGCAGCCCGAGCACCGATCCGATCAGCGCCGTGAGCATTCCCGCCACCAGGGCCACCGTCACGGCCACGCGCGCGCCCCAGATCAGGCGAGAGAGCACGTCCCGGCCAAGCGAATCGGTGCCGAGCCAGAACCCCGGCTCTGCCCCCGCCATCCAGCCCGGGGGAAGGCGGCCGAGCATGAGGTCCTGTGCCAAGGGGTCATGGGGCGCGATCCAGGGCGCGGACAGTGCCGCCCCCCCCACCAGCCCCAGCCAGAGCCCCGACAGCCAGAGCCGCGCCCCCGCCCGGGGCGCCACCATCCCCCGCCCGTCAGCCATGGCGCAGCCGGGGGTTCAGAAGCGCATAGCTGAGGTCCACGGCCAGATTGACGCCGGTGAAGATTGCGGCAAACACCAGCACGATGCCCTGGATCAGCGGCAGGTCGCGGTTCACCACCGCGTCGATCGCCAGGTTCCCCAGCCCCTCGTAGCTGAAGAGCCGCTCGACGATCACCGTCCCCCCGATCAGGAAGGTGAACTGCACGCCCACCAGCGTCAGCGTGGGCAGGAGCGCGTTCGGCAGCGCCTCGCGCAGGATCACCCGGGTTTCGGAATATCCCTTGACCCGGGCGAGCGTCACGTAGTCGAGCGCCATCGTCTCCTTCAGCGCCTGCTTGAGGACCTGCGCGATGATCGCGGCCAGCGGCAGGGCCAGTGCCACCGCGGGCATCGCCATGTGGGCGAGAAGATCCGCAGTCAGGTCGAGCCGCAGCCGTAGCACGCTCTCGATCAGGTAGAACTGCGTCGAGAACGGCAGGTCGAGCCGCGGGCTGACCCGGCCCGAGATGTGGAACACCGGCCAGAGCACGCCGAAGAGCAGGATCAGCACCAGCCCCCAGAGGAAATCGGGGACCGACAGTGCGAGCCCGTTGCCCAGGTCGATCCCCGCCTCGACCCGCCCGCCGCGCCAGCGGGTGCCCAGCACCGCCAGCGTTCCCCCCAGCGCCACGGCCAGCACGAGAGCCAGCAGCGCCAGTTCCAGCGTCGCCGGAAGCCGCCCCAGCACCAGCCCCAGCACGTCGGCGCGGGTGGTGATCGACGTGCCGAAATCCCCCCGGGCCACGCCACCCAGCCAGATCCCGAACTGCTCCACGATCGACCGGTCGAGGCCGTAGAGCGCGCGCAGGCGGTCCATGTCGGCATCGGTCGCGCCGGGGGGCAGCATCATCGCGATCGGGTTGCCCGGCACGACCCGGATCACCACGAACACGATCACCGCCACCCCCAGAAGGGTCACGCCCGTGGTCGCAAGCCGCGTGAGGACCGCGCGGAGAAGGGCCATGGGCGCGGGTCTCAGGCCCGCTTGATCAGATGGGGCAGGAGCGCGCCCGAGACATGCGGCGTCACGCTCAGCCCCGCGCGGTAGGCGACGGGCTGCACGTATTGGAGAAGGGGGATCACCAGGGCCTCATCGGCGATGTAGCGATCGACCGCCTTCCAGCCCGCGATGCGCGCCACCTCGTCGCCCTCGCCCCAGAGCGGGCCGATCTTCTCGATCAGCTCGCCCCCGTCCCAGACCGAATGGGGGCTCGGCCCGAACATGGCAAAGCCGGTCGAGGTCGCGGGATCGCCCACCGAATTGCCCCAGTTGTAGAACGCGGCCGGGGCGAGCTGGTCGGCGGCGCGCAGCTCGTAATGCTTGGCGATCTCGTAGACCTCGATCTCCGCCTCGATCCCCACCCGGCGCCACATGCCCACGATGGCCTGGATCATCTCGTAATCCTTGGGCTTGAAGCCCCGGGTGGTCTGGATGGTGAAGCGCACCGGATTGTCGGGCGAGAAGCCCGAGGCGGCCAGGAGCGCCTTCGCCGCCTCGGGGTCATAGGCCACGGTGATCGAGGGGTCGTAGGCGGCATATTGCGGCGCCTGAAGTGTGTCGATAGGCACGCCGTAGCCCGACAGGAGCCGCGCGATGAGCGTCTTCTTGTCAATCGCATGGGCGGCCGCCTTGCGCACATTTGGATCGAGCATCGGACCCACGTCGTTGAGAAAGATCATCCCGATGTCGGACACGGGCCCCGCAACCCCGCCGAACCCCGCACCCTTCAGCCGGTCGAACTCCTCGTACGGGATTTCCAGCGTCACGTCGGAATTGCCCGATTCGACCTCGGCCACGCGGCTGGCCGCATCGGTCACGAACTTGATCGTCACGCTGTCGAAATCGGGCTTGCCACCCCAGTAGGCCGGGTTGGCCTTCAGCCGCACGAAGGCGTTGCGCTCGAACTTCTCGACCATGTAGGGGCCGGTGCCGATGGGGGCCGCCTCGAACCCCTCCGCGCCCACGCGCTCGTAGTACGCCTTGGGCAGGACGTAGCCGGTCAGGAACGCCATCCACTTGAAGAGCGTGGGCTCGAAGCTGAGCACGTCCGCGGTGATGCGGTTGCCGTCGATGCTGAAATTCCCGACCTTGGACCAGACGAACTGGATCGGGTTGCCAGTCTCCGCCTTGCCCGCCCGCTCCAGCGACCAGACCACGTCCTCGGGCGTGAAGGGGCTGCCATCGTGCCAGGTCACGCCGTCGCGCACCGTCATGTGGATCTTGGTCCGGTCGTCGGACCAGCCCCACTCGGTGATCAGGCCGGGGGCAAAGCTCAGGTCGGGGTTCTGGTGGACATACATGTCGAAGACCGACTGGTAGAACCCTTGGATCGTGGGGTTCACCGCCGACGGACCGACCGTCGGGTCCCAGGACGGGAGCGTCACGTTGTAGGCAATGACCAGTTCGTCGGACTGGGCCAGCGCCATCCGCGGCATGGCGACGAGGGCGGCACCAGCGGCGGTCAGTTTCAGCAGGCTGCGGCGGTTGGGGGTCATGGTCGGTTCCCTGTCGGTTGTCAGCGGCCCGCGAGGGCCTGAGCCAGCATGTACCCCGATCCCGCCCCCACCCCGGCTCCCGGCCAGGTGGCGGCACCGGCGAGGTGCAGGTTCTTGATGGGCGTATCCCAACCGGGACGGAAGAGGAAATTCTGGTCGAGATGGTGGCTGCCGCAGATCTGGTCGCCGCCGACCAGGTTGACGTTCCACCGCGCTAGATCGGCCGGCGAGTGGACCGCGCGGGCGAGGACTTTGCCCGCGATGCCCGGCGCGTAGCGATCGATGATCGCGAGGATGCGGTCGGCATAGGTGTTGCCCTGCGCGTCCCAGCCGCCTGGGGGATCGGCGGGCAGCACGCGGACCTGGATCCACAGGACATGCTTGCCCTCGGGCGCCCGGGTCGGGTCGATGGCGGTCGGCTGGCCCACGACGACCACCGGCTCGTCGGGCAGGTCGCCCGCCATCGCTTGGGCATAGGTCCGCGCCATCTGGTCGAGGCTGGGCGCAAGATGGACATAGGCAAAGCGCTGGAGCGCCGTCCCCGCCGCCCAGTCGGGCAGGCCGTCGAGCGCGAGGTGGATCATCATCGTCCCCGGGCCGTGGCGGAACCGCCGGAGCCGGTCGGTGAATGCCGCGGGCCCCAATCCACCGTCCACCAGCGCCGGCAGCGCCCCCGGGGCGACCGTGGCGATCACCGCCCGGCGCGCGGCGATGCGCGTGCCGTCGGCGAGCACCACCCCGCTCGCCCGCCCCCCGGCCGTCTCGATCCGCGTGACCGCCTGCCCGCAGCGGACCGATCCGCCCGCGCCCTCGATCATGCCGGTCAGGGCGCGCACCATGGTTCCGGCCCCGCCCCGGCCGATCACCATGCCAAAGCTCTGGCTCGCCATCCCCTCCAGATACGGAAAGAGCGCGCCGCCCGCGATGTCGGGGGCAAAGTCGAGATGCATCCCCCAGGCGCCGAGCATGGCCTGGACCCTGGGACTTTCGAACGTCTCGCCAAGCCAGGTGCGGGGGGATTTCAGCAGGAACCGCAGGATTTCCACACCGCCCTGAAGCCGGTGGCGCCGCAGGGCATCCCAGCCGATGCGTGCAAGCGCACGGATGTCGAGCCTGCTGCCGAGGATCGCGAAGAGCGTCTGCGCCCGCTCGGGGAACGCCGCGACGAGCGCGCCCCAGACTTCCGCGTCGCGGGGGGAAAAGGCGGCGATCCGCGCCTGGGTGGTAGCAAGATCGGTGGACACGCCGCACCAGGTCCCGTCCGGGAACGCGGTCGCAAAACAGTCCACCGCCGGGGCGAAGGCGAGGCCATGGGCCGCCAGCGTCGCCCCGTGGGCCTTGTGGAATCCCGATCCTGCGAAGAGCGAGAGGTTCATCGCCCCCCAGTCATGCACGAACCCCGGAAGCGTCAGCTCGGACGAGCGTGCAGCGCCCCCCGGGACCTCCGCCGTCTCGACCACGGCGACGGACCAGCCCCGCTGCCCCAGATGCGCCGCCGCGGCGAGGCCGTTGACCCCCGCCCCGACGATGACCGCATCCACCTCCGCCATGCCCGCTGTCCCGGTTGTTTCAAACTTGAATGTTTGCATATGCATTTAATTCCGTCTAGGCTGTTCTTGGCGACACAAACCAACCGGACAGGGGTGGGCGATGGCGGGCGACGTGCTCAGGGATCTGGGGGCCATGCTGCTCTCGGGCGGGGTCGAGGTGGTGGACCTGGCGGGGCCGCTCGGGCCGGACACGCCGCTGCTGAAGCTGCCGGAGATCTTCAAGGACACGCCCGGGATCGAGATTCACCCGATCTCGGCCTATGATGGCGACGGCCCCTACTGGGCGTGGAACTGGCTAAAGCTTGGCGAGCATTCCGGCACCCATTTCGACGCCCCGGCCCACTGGATCACCGGCAAGGACCATCCCGACGGCACCACCGACACGATTCCGCCGAAAAGCTTCGTCGCGCCGGTAAACGTGATCGACTGTTCAGCCGAGGCCGCGGCGGATCCTGATTTCCTGCTGACCGCCGCGGGCGTGCAGGCGTGGGAGGGCGAGCATGGCCCGATCAGCCCGGGGGAATGGGTGCTGATGCGCACCGACTGGTACAAGCGCAGCCATGACGCGGCCCTGTTCCTGAACGCGGATGAAACCGGGCCGCACAGCCCCGGTCCGGCGGTCGATTGCATCGACTACATCCTGTCGCGCGGCGCGATCGGATGGGGGGCGGAGACGATCGGGACCGATGCGGGGGCGGCGGGTGGCATGACCCCGCCCTATCCGGCCCACAATATGATGCATGCGGCGAACCGGTACGGGCTTGCGAGCCTCGCCCGGCTCGACAGGCTGCCGCCGAAGGGCGCTATCCTGATCGCCGCCCCGCTGAAGATTGTGAAGGGCACGGGCAGCCCGGTCCGGGCGCTGGCACTGGTGCCGCGCGGCTAGGGGCGCATGGCCGATCCCGCCCACATCATCGTAGGCTCGGGCATCAACGGCCTCGTCGCCGCGGCGATGCTTGCCCGCAAGGGCGAGCGGGTGCTGGTGCTCGAGCGGGCGGCACATGTCGGCGGCTGCATGGTGAGCGAGCCCCTGACGGCACCGGGGTACCTGCATGACAGTCTGGCGACCACGTTCGTCCTGTTCCTGACCGGACCGGCACACGGGGCGCTCGGCGCCGATCTGGCGCGCCACGACCTTGCATTCGCGCAGTCGCCCCACCCCACGGGCGTGCTGCGCCCGGACGGGTCGGCGGCGGTGCTGACGACCGACCGGGCGGCGAACGCGGCCGCGTTCGATGCGCTGTCGCCCGGCGACGGGGCGCGGTTTCGCGCGGATGTGGCGGAGGTGGAGGCACAGGCGCCCCTGCTCTTCGGCCTGCTGGGCGGCCCGCTCTGGTCGGGGGCGACCGCGGGACTGGTGGGGCGGACGGCGTGGCGGCAGGGCGCGCGGGGGTTTCTCGCCACGCTCGGGACCGCCATGGCCCCGGCACGCGGGTGGCTGGAGCATAGCTACGCCTCGCCCACGCTCCAGGCATTGCTCGCGCCCTGGGTGCTCCATTGCGGGCTGTCGCCCGAGGCGACCTATTCGGCGCAGATGGGCAAGATCATCGCCTTCGCACTCGAAGCAGCCGGCGCCCCGATCATCGTTGGGGGTGCCGGCCGCGCGGCGGCGGCGTTCCGCGCGCTGATCGAGGAACGGGGGGGCGAGGTGCGCACGCACGCGGACGTGGCCGAGATCATCGTGCGGGGTGGCCGGGCCCATGGCGTGCGGCTGACCGACGGGACGGACATCGTGGCGCTGCGATCGGTCATCGCCTCGACCGCGCCGGGGCAGCTCTATGGCCGCCTCCTGCCCCCACGGCCCGAGGCGGAGGCATTCCGGCACGGGCGCGCGAACTTCCAGCTTCACTATGCGCTGAAATCACAGCCCGCCTGGGCGACGCCGGGGCTGGACAGGGTCGCGCTCCTCCACCTGACCGACGGGATCGATGCAGTGTCGAAATCCCATAACGAGGCCGAGCGCGGGATGCTGCCCGAGACGCCGACACTCTGCGTCGGGCAGCCCCACGCGCTCGACCCCAGCCGCTGTCCGCCCGGGGCGGGGATCCTCTGGGTGCAGGTGCCCGACGCGCCGCGGGTGCTGAAGGGCGATGCGGCGGGGACGATCCCGACGGATGGCGTCTGGACCGAGGCGGTGCGCGAGGCGTTCGCGGACCGGATCGAGGGCATCCTCGCCCACCACATTCCGGGCTTTCGCGACCAGGTGATCGGGCGCGCGGCGCTGTCGCCCGCGGATCTGGAGGCGCGCAACATCAACCTCGTCGGCGGCGATCCCTATGGCGGGGCCTGCACCATCGACCAGTTCTTTCTCTGGCGACCGTTCCCCGGGTCGGTCAATCACCGCACGGACGTGGCGAACCTCTACCATATCGGTGCCTCGACCCATCCCGGTCCGGGGCTGGGTGGGGGGTCGGGGTTCCTGGTGGCGAAGGCGCTGGGGGCATGAGCGACGCGCCCACCCTGCCGAGCCTGGGCGAGATCGGGCTCCAGCAGTTCGCGCCCTACCTGATGAACCGCATCATGGGCCGCTACAACGCCAGCCTGCGCGCCGAGATGGCGGCACTGGGCATGAGCACGCCCAAGATGCGGGCGCTCGCGGTGCTGAGCGTGATCGACGGGCTGACGATTCGGCGGCTCGCGGTCTATGCGGTGGTGGAGCAATCGACCCTGTCCCGCGCGCTCGACGCGCTGGTGGCCGAGGGGCTGGTGCGCAGGATGGCCGACCCCGACGACAGCCGGGCGACCCGGGTGCAGGCCACGGAGGCCGGGCGGGCGGCGTTCGAGCGGATCTGGCCGGCCATGGCCGCGACCCATGCGCGGATGTTCGACGGGATCGGGGCGGAGGAGCACGCGGCATTCCTTCGGACGCTGGCGCGCATGCTCGCCAACATCCGCAAAAACCCGTTCTGAGGGGAGAGGCACGATGGCCGAGCGGTCCTTTGCGGCAGAGGTCGAGAAGCTGAAGCTTGGCGCGGGCGAGACCTTCACCGGCGAGGGGATCCTCGCCATCACGAAGGCGCTCCTGCAATGCGGGGTCGGCTACGTCGGCGGCTATCAGGGGGCGCCCATCAGCCACCTGATGGACGTGCTCGCCGATGCCCAGGGCATCCTGGGCGAGCTTGGCGTGCATTTCGAGGCGAGCGCCTCCGAGGCGACGGCGACAGCGATGCTGGCCGCGTCCGTGCACTACCCGATCCGGGGGGCCGCGACCTTCAAGGCGACGGTTGGGACCAATGTGGCGTCGGATGCGCTCGCCAACCTCGCCTCGGGCGGGGTGACAGGAGGCGCGCTCATCATCCTGGGCGAGGATTATGGCGAGGGGTCCTCGATCATGCAGGAACGCTCCCACGCCTTTGCCATGAAATCCCAGGTCTGGCTGCTGGACCCGCGGCCCAACCTGCCATC
>JANNOT010000511.1:0-2801 GCA_031399375.1 Paraoceanicella sp. | reverse complement strand
GGGCGGCCGCCGCCGCGGCCCCGCCCCAGCCGCGGACACCGCGCGCGGGCTGCGGGGCGCTCCGCGCGGGCGCGCCCCGCGCCGCTGCGGCATCGCGCAGGATGCGGGCCATCAGGGCATCTGGGGGCGCGGGTTCGGCCGCACGCGCCTGCGCGAACAGCGCGTCGAGTGCTGCGTCATCGTCGTGGTCGCTCATCGCTCGCTCCTCTCGCTCACGTCAGCCCCAAATCTTCCCTGCGCCCGGCAAGCGCCGCGGCCAGCGTCCGGCGCGCGCGGGCAAGCAGGCTTTCGACCGCCTCGACCGAGATCTCCAGCACGGCGGCGATCTCGGCATTCGAGCAGTCGTCGAAATGCCGAAGCTGCACCGCGATGCGCTGCCGCTCGGGCAGAAGGCCCACGGCCAGCCTCAGTGCCGCGACGCGCTCGCCCGCCTCCAGCGCTGCCTGGACCGAGGGCGCGTCGTCGGCGGTCTCCGGCGCCTCCGTCAGCGGCACCCCCCGGCGACGGCGCAGTCGATCCGTGCAGAGATTGACCGCCACCCGGTAGAGCCAGGTGGAGAGCCGCGCCTCGCCCGCGCGCCACGCCGGTGCCACACGCCAGAGCCGCAGCATCGTCTCCTGCGCGACATCCTCGGCCTCGGCCGGGTCCGACAGCATCCGGCGGGCGAGCCCGAGCACCCGCGGCGTGTGCCGAAGGGTCAGCACGCGCGCCGCCGCCCGCTCGCCCGCGGCATAGCGGGCCAGGAGCGCCTCGTCCGTCTCCGCGACCAGCGCGTCGAATACCATCGTCATCGCGGGGTCGGCCCCCATCCCCGGTGCAGCGAGCGCGGTGCCCGGACGCGCACGCGCCGGGCACCGTGCCGCCAATCAGGTGTAGTCCGTCTCCGTATCGGGGGCAAGCGGGTCATCCGCAGGGGCGGGCGCACCGTCCGGCGCCATCTCGGTGGGCAGGGGGGATCCGCTCTGCCCCATCGCGCCATGGTGCGCCCCGTACCCTCGGCCATGCGCGCGGCCATGCTCGCGTCCCGCTCGACCGCGCCGTTCCGCCATGCGCTCGCGGAACGCGGCCTGTTCCTCGGCGCTCAGGCTGCCGTCATCGTCCCGGTCGATCCGGCGAAAGATCCGGTCGGCCGTCGAGACGGGCGCCTCGTCGAGCTCGATCACGCCGTCGCCGTTGCCGTCCTCGGCGTCCAGAATCCGGGTTGCCAGGCGCTCGGCGCGCGACGCGAGGCGGGCCTGCCGTGCCGCCTCCATCCGTGCGGTGATCCCCGCGGTCAGCTCCGCACGGTCGAGCCGCCCGTTGGCATCGGTATCGGCCGCGCGGAAGCGTTCGGTACGAAACGCCTCGGCCTCGGCACGGGTGATGGCACCATCGCCATCGGCGTCCATTGCGCCCAGTTCCGTCGGGCCCAGTTCCATCGGGCCCGGATCCGTGGGGCCTGCCCCCGGCATCTGGGCGAGTGCGGGTGCCGCCCCGGCCACCGCCGCGGTGGCGAGAAGGGCGAACAGGGTGGGAAATCGGGTCATGGCAGCTCCTGGCCTTGGGTTTGGGGGCGGGTCTTGCCGCCGCCCGATGCAGGACAAACGCAGGGGGGTGCCGGATCCGTCGCGCGATCTTGCCCCGGACGCGGGCCCGACGGGCGGCAAGCGACATCGCGCCGCAAGGGCACCCTGTCCGGCTCACAAACCGGAACGAAATGCATTACATGGTGCCCATGCGTGACGAGAGCCTCCTTGCCGAGCTGGGCGATAACGACCGGCCCCTGAAGCCCGCCCTGCGGCGGGGGTGGCGACAGCGTTGCCCGGCCTGCGGGGCGGGGCCGCTGTTCAAGGGCTATCTGACCGTACGCCGGTCCTGCCCCGCCTGCGGCGAGGCGCTGCACCACCAGCGGGCCGATGACGGGCCATCCTGGGCGACGATCCTGATTGCGGGCCACCTGATGGCGCCGCTGATGCTATTTGTCTACAGCACGTGGCGGCCGGAGCCCTGGGTGATGGCGACCGGCTTCTCGCTCGCGTTTCTCAGCCTCGCGCTCTACCTGCTGCCGCGGATCAAGGGCATGATGGTCGCCCTGCAATGGGCGCGCCGGATGCACGGGTTCGGCCATACCGGCAGCTAGCGGGTCGCGATCTGGACACCGCAGGGGGGGACGGCCATAGTCCGCGGCGTCGGCGGGCAGGGCCCCTGTCGGCAAGCGAGGCGCCCCGAGTGACACCCCCGATGGACAAGACCGCGATCCGCGACGCCGCGACCCTGATCCTCGTGCGCCGCGACGGCGCGCAGGCGCGGGTCCTGATGGGCCAGCGTGGCGCCGGTGCGGCGTTCATGCCGGGCAAGTTCGTTTTTCCTGGCGGTGCCGTCGATCCGGCGGACCGGGCCCTCGCGGGGGGCACGTCCCTGCATCCGGCCTGCGCCCCGCGCCTCGCGACTGCGGCTGACCCCGGCATCGGCCCCGCGCTCGCGCTCGCGGCCGTGCGCGAGACGTTCGAGGAGACCGGCCTCGCCCTCGGGCGGCCCGGGACGGGGCCCGCGGGCGATCACGGCCCGGACTGGTCGGGCTTCTTCGCCCTTGGGCTATTGCCCGCGACCGAGGCGCTGCGGTTCATCTTTCGTGCCGTCACGCCGCCCGGGCGGCCGCGTCGGTTCGATGCCCGGTTCTTTCTGGCCGATGCGGCGGCGATTGCAGGCGATCCCGATGATTTCAGCCGCGCGTCGGACGAGTTGTCGCATCTCACCTGGCTGGAGCTTGACGCGGCCCGCGCCCTGCCCCTGCCCTTCATCACCGAGATCGTGCTGGCCGA
>JANNOT010000402.1:0-1976 GCA_031399375.1 Paraoceanicella sp. | reverse complement strand
CCCGTCACGTCGGCCGTCACGTCGCCCATCACATCGCCCGCCGCGGCACCCGCCCCCTTCACCGCGGCGGAGCCTCCGCCCCGCCCGCTAGCTCCCGGACGGGATCCCGACCGGCTGACCGCCGAGGATGCCGCGACCATCGAGGCAGCGCGCGCCAAGCTGCTCGACAAGCTCTCACGCGCCGCAGAGGATGGGCTGCTCGACCTGCGCACCCCGCCCGAGGGCACCGCACCCCCTCCCCCGGTCGGGTCTGCGCCGGAAACGGCGGCAGGAACGGCTTTGGCCGCAGCGGCTTCGGCTTCGGCTGCGGCGGCGGCGGGCGGGACCGATCCGACCGCCGCCGAACCGCCAGCCACCGGCGCGGAGGTCGCGGGGAGCGTCGCCGCCGAAGGCCCGGCCCCCGGCGACGCCCAGGGAGACACCCCGGGAGACGCCCCGGTCGAAACACCGGTAGAGACCCCGGGCGCCGCCCCCTCAACGGCCGAGCCCCGCGCAGCCGAGCCCCCCGTGGTCGTGCGCACGGTGCGCGAGCGCGACGGGGCCGAGGACGTGGACGGGCGGCCGGCAGAGGGTAGGGCCGCGGCCGCGGGCCGGGCCTGCCCGCCTCCCTCGGCGCTCGATCTCGCCCGCTGGGGCGGCGGCGCCCCCGTCGCCATGCAGATCTCCGAGGCGCGCCGGGCCCTGGTCGGCGAATTCGACCGCCCCGACCCGGACGCGGTGGACCGGCTCGTGCGCCTCTACATCCATTACGGCTTCGGGGCCGAGGCGCTCGACGTCCTGGGCAGCCTCGGCGCCACCCCTGCCCGAGGCGGGGCTCCTCGCCGATTTCGCCCATCTGGCGGACGGGCGGGCGGTGGCGCCCGACGGCCCCCTCGGGGGCCTGCCCGACTGCCCGGGGGCAGCCCCGCTCTGGCGCTTTCTCGCCGGGCTCGACCCCGAGACCGGCCGGGCGGTCGATGCCCGGACCGATCTTCCCGACATCGCGTCGATCGAACAGACCTTCGGCGGCCTGCCCAGCCTGCCCCGGCGGCTCTTCGGCCCGCGGATCGCGCTGGGGCTGATCGATCTGGGTGCGATCGCCGCCGCCGAGCGCATCCTCGCCCTCGTCACCCGCGCCCCGGGCGATCCGGGAGAGGCGCATCACTTCGCGCGTGCAAAACTGCTGGAGGCGCAGGGCCATCCCGAGGAGGCCGAGGCGATCTACCGCGCGCTCATCACCCAGAACCGCCCCAATGCCGACGCGGCCATGGTGGCGCTGGCCGAGAACCGGCTGGCCCGCGGCCTCCTGCCCCCCGCCGATCTCGCCGAGGACCTCGCGCTGCGCGCCTATGAACAGCGCGGGACGCTCCAGGGCCGGATGCTGCGCGAGGCCGAGATCGCCGCCCGCGCCGCAGCGGGGGACCTGCCGCGCGCGCTCGGGCTGATCGCGGCGGATGTCGCCGCCGACGCGATGGCGCGCCCGGCGGCCGAGGCGCTGGCGGCCCGCATCCTGACCCGCGCCGCCTCCCGCGGGCCCTGGGACGCCGCCGCGGCGGCGGCGGTGCTCGGCCATGCCGGGCTTCTGTCGGACGCGGCCGGGGCCGATCCCGCGCGGCTCGCCCTGGCCGGGCGGATGACCGGGCTCGGCCTGCCCAGCCTCGCGCTCGACCTTCTCGCCCCCACCCTGGCCCGCGAGATGCCGGGGGGCCCGGCGGCGGCGCCCGCAGGCACGCTCCTGGCCGACGAGGGCGTGGCGGGCGGGACCGATCCCGTGCCCCCCGGGGCCTGGGCCGCGCGGCGCGCGGCGGCCGAGGCCGATCTGGCCCTGGGCGATCCCGCCGCAGCACTCGGTCGGCTCGCGGGGATCCGCGCGCCCGAGGCCGCGGTGATGCGCGCGGCCGCCCGGGCCCAGGGATCGGACTATGCCGGGGCGCTCGCCGAGCTCGACGCCCTGCCCCCGGCGGGCGAGGCAGGGGACGCGGGAGCGGGCGGGCCCC
>JANNOT010000396.1:0-2499 GCA_031399375.1 Paraoceanicella sp. | reverse complement strand
CAGGGCCGGGAGCGCGGCCAGGCGGGCCAGGGCCGCGATCCGCAGCGCCTCGGGGACCGCCACGATCTCGCCCGACACGGCGCCCGGGTAGGGATCGCGCTGGTCCACGCTCGACTTCAAAAAGCAGGCCCCGTTGGGGATGTTGTAGGTAAAGCCCCGGCAGGTGGGCTCGGCAAGGCAGGCCGCGACGCAGATGGCCTGGGTGGTGTCGAAGATCGATCGGATGTCGCCGCCGAAAAAATCGGTGTCCGCGACCGTCACGGCCCGACGCTCGGGCACCGCCGCCTGGGCCAGGGCGGGTCCGCCCGCAAGCAAGCCGAGAAGGCCCATAAGGCCGAACAGCACCCCGATGCGACCGGCCATGGCATCCCCCCCCGACTCCTGCGTATCGGGCAGCCTAGCCGATGCGGGGGCGGAGCGGCAGGGGTCAGACCCCCGCAGCCTTACAACCCCGCCGCCTCAGAGCCCCGCCGCCTCCGCCGCGCGCGCGATCGCCGCCTCCTGGTGGGGTTGCAGCGCCTGGCCGCCCCAGGCGGAGATCGCGGGCTCGAACGGATCGGGCACGCCGGTCTCGACCCCCGTCAGCACCTCCATCACCCGCAGGCCGCAATAGGGGACGTACATCGGCGAATACCCCCCCTCATGCGACAGCACGAGCCGCCCGCCGCAGAGCGCGCGTGCGGCCTCGACCATCCGCACGGCGAGACCGCGGAACCCCGCCGCCGACACGATCATGCGCCCCAGCGGATCGGCGCCCGAGGCGTCGAAGCCCGAGGCGACCACGATCAGCTCCGGCCGGAACCGCTCCAGCGCGGGGATCACTACCCGGTCGAACGCGGCGAAGTAGGCGCCGTCCCCTGCGCCGGGCGGCAGGGGGACGTTGATGTTGGACCCTGCGCCCCGGACCTCGATCCCTCCGCTGCCCACGGGGAAGAGGCTGTCCTGGTGCAGCGAGATGGTAAGCACGTCCGGGTCGTCGAGGAACGCGGCCTCGGTCCCGTTGCCATGGTGCACGTCCCAGTCGACCACGGCGACGCGGCCAAGCCCGTGTCGGGCCTGGGCGTCGCGGATCGCCACGGCAATGTTGGCGTAAAGGCAGAACCCCATGGCGAGGTCTGCGAGCGCGTGGTGCCCGGGCGGGCGGACCAGGGCATAGGCGGTCTGGACCCTACCCGACAGCACACCCTCCATCGCCGCGATGGTGCCACCGACGGCGAGCCGCGCGATGGCCTCGCTGCCGCGCCCCATGGGGGTCATCTGGCCCGCATCCGACCCGAACCCTGCATCCGCCGCCTTCAGCCCGGCGATGTGGGCGCGGGTGTGGATGCGCGCGAGCGTGTCGTCGTCGGGGGTCACCGGGCGCAGGTCGGTCAGGTGGTCGGTCAGGCCGCTGACGTCCAGCAGGCTCTTGAACCGCCGTTTGGTGTCGGGGTTCTCGGCATGCTGGCCGGGCTGGACCGTCAGGCCGGGGGGAAAGGCCAGCGGCCAGTTCTGGGTATCATGCCAGAGATAGAGTTCCTGAAAGACGAAGCCGGTGGCCATGGGTCAGTGCCTCACGACATGGGTGCGGGCGGCGCGCATGAGTGCCGCCGCCTCCTCTGGAAGGTCGAGCCGGTCGTAGAGGACGGCGAGCGCGCGCGCGGTCGGTACCGCCTCGGGGCTCGCCACCCGCCGCTGGGCGAGGATGCGCTGTGCCGCGACCAGGCGCCCGCCCCGGATCAGCGCGTCAAGATGGATCTGCTCGAAGAGATCGCGCTGCGCGTGGGACCCGCCGATCTCGGGCAGCCGGGGCAGGACCGCGCCGAGCGCCCGCGCCGCGCCGTCCCAATCGCCACGGGCATGGGCGAGCAACCCCTCGCAGGCCGGGACGGCCACCTCGGTCCAGGCCGCGCGGACGAAAGCGGGCGTCGTCGCCGAATGGGCACGGATGGCGGTCATCATCGCGTCCGCCTCCGGCGCCCCCGCCCGGCCGAGGCCGTAGAGATACTGCATCGACAGGAAGGGCTGGGTCTGGTCGTGGATGCGGCCCACGAGGTAGGGCACCAGCCCCTGCCACCGGTCGCCGACGTCGAGCCCCGCAAGTTCCAGCCGCGCCAGCAACGACACCGCCCCGATCTGGTCCTGCGAATACTCGGGGAACACCCCCCAGATCCGGCTGTCATAGACACTGAGCACCGCTTCCGCCTCGCCCTGGTCGATCATCACCAGGGCCATGTGCCACCAGTTATGGGTCAGCATGAACGAATTGAGGTCGGACCAGGTGTCCTTCACGTCCTCGAGGAACCCCCGCGCCTCAGCCGTCCTGCCTTGCGTCAGGAACACATGGGCAAGCGCGTGGTGCGCCCAGGGCTCCTTCCTCTGGATCGCGATGGCCCGGCGGGCGGCCTCCTCGGCCTCCTCCAGCATGTGGGCCTGCTCGTAGGCGAAGGCGATCAGGCCATGGGTCCAGGGCAGCTCGGCATTGGCCGGGGCCACGGCATGGGCGATGCGCAGCATGCC
>JANNOT010000364.1:0-4568 GCA_031399375.1 Paraoceanicella sp. | reverse complement strand
CACCGCGACTACGGGCCGGTCCGGACCCTGCCCACCCCGGTCTTCTTCTACGGCATGAAGCCGGGCGAGGAGATCGAGGCCGAGATCGACCCCGGAAAGCTCCTGGTCATCCGCCTCCAGGTCGTGGGCGAGACCGACGAGAACGGCGAGGTCCGGGTGTTCTTCGAGCTCAACGGCCAGCCCCGGGTCGCCCGCGTGCCCGACCGCAAGGCCAAGGCGAGCGCGCTCGCCCGGCCCAAGGCGGTGCCCGGCAACCCCGCCCATGTCGCGGCGCCGATGCCGGGGGTCGTCGCCTCGGTCGTCATCGCCGCGGGCCAGGCGGTGCGCGCGGGGGACATGCTCCTGACCATCGAGGCGATGAAGATGGAGACGGCGCTCCATGCCGAGCGCGACGGCGTGGTCAAGGCCGTGCACGCCCCCGCGGGCAGCCAGATCGACGCGAAGGACCTGCTGGTCGAGTTCGAGGCCTGAGGCCCCGCCTTGCCCGCCCTGCGCGGCCCGTCCGGGTCACCGCGCCCGTGTCGCCCGAACCCGCGCGCAGACCGGACCGTTGCGCCGGTGGGCCGGGCTGCCCGATCATCCCGCCGAGACGGGCGAAGGAGCCGCCATGGACGACATCGACCGCCTGCTCCTCCCCCTCGACCTCGGACATGTCGCACTGCCGGATGGCGAGGTGCTGGTCCTGAATGCGGCCCAGGGCCTGCCCGATGACCCGCGCTTCATGCTGGAACAGGGGTTCCGGCCGCTCCATGACGCGCTTGCGGCAGAGGGTCGGCGCGTGGCGCCCGCGGTGGCCGGGGTGTTCGCGGGTGCGCTGGTCCGGCTGACCCGGGTGCGGGCCGAGGCCCTGGGGCTGATGGCGCGTGCGCTCCGCATGGTGGCGCCGGGGGGGCCCATCATCGCCTCGGGCGCCAAGACCGACGGGGTGGAGCCGGTGCTGGCACGGCTCCGCGCCGCGGGGCTGACGCCCCAGGCGCTCGCCAAGGCGCATGGCAAGGCGATCTGGCTGACGCGACCCCCGACCCTGCCGCCCGAGGTCGCACTCTGGGCCGCGGAAGCCGCGCCGCGGACCAATGCCGAGGGGTTCCTGACCGCGCCCGGCATGTTCAGTGCGGATGCGGGGGATCCGGGCTCCGTGCTGCTCGCCGCCGCAGTAAACGGGCGGCTGTCGGGCAAGGTGGCCGATCTGGGCGCGGGGTATGGCTGGCTCGCGCGCGCGGTCCTGGCCGACCCGGGCATCGGGTCCCTGACGCTGGTCGAGGCGGACCATGCCGCGCTCGCCGCCGCGCGGGTGAACGTGACCGACCCGCGGGCGCAGCACCTCTGGGCCGATGCGACGGGGCTGGCCAAGCGCGACGGGCTTTTCGACCACGTCATCACCAATCCGCCGTTCCACACCGGCCGGGCGGCGGAGCCGGAGCTGGGCCGGGCGTTCCTCGCGGCCGCCGCGCGGGTGCTGAAGCCGGGCGGGCGGCTCCATCTGGTCGCAAACCGCCAGCTTCCCTACGAGCCGATCCTCGAACGGCTCTTTGCAGAGCGCGCGGAGCTGCCTGGCACGGCCCGCTACAAACTGCTGACCGCCAGCCGCCCGAAGCCCGCGCGCTGAGGCGCGGCCCATGGCAGGGGCCGGTAACCATGGCCCCAGGCGTGGGCTTTCGCACCCGCACCCGGTCTGGCAGAACGCCTGCGCAGGCAAGGGGGTCGAGATGCGGGTCATGCTGGCGGCGGTTCTGGTTCTGGTCGCGGGCGCCGTCCAGGCCGAAACCCTCGTCGGCCCCGCCCGGGCGATCGATGGCGACACGGTCGAGGTCGCGGGGCGCACCGTCCGGCTGCTGTCGGTCGACGCACCAGAGCGGGGGCAGGTCTGCACCGACGGGGCGGGCGTCGGCTATCCCTGCGGCGACCGGGCCACGGCCGCCCTCGTCGCGCTGGTCGCCGGTCGCCGCGTCACCTGTGCGGGCCTGACCCGCGACACCTATGGCCGCCTGCTCGCGCGCTGCGATGCGGGCGACGGCGATCTCGGCGCACGGATGGTCCTGACGGGTCAGGCGGTCGCGTTCGCGAAGCTGTCGGACGACTACGTGGCCGAGGAACGCCTGGCCCGCAAGGGCGGGATGGGCCTCTGGTCCGGCCGCTTCGAGCGGCCCTGGGACGTGCGCAAAGCCACGTGGGCAGGGAGTGCTGCCCCCTGCGCAGGCGATGCGCTCGATGGCGCGAAGGCGGGCGGGGATGACCTGGCTACCTGCGGGACAGGGCCTCTTCCCACCCTGAACTGACGGGTCACGGCGTCGCCGGCTTGCGCCCGCTGCCACTCTGCTTTCCGCCACCGTCGAGCGTGTTGACTGTGGCCCAGGCGCGCGCCTCCGCCTCGTCCTTGGGCACGCCCTTGGCGACGTAGCCGTCCTCGATATGCGCGGCCTTGCGCTTCTGCTTGGCGGTGTAGGCGTCCTTGTCGCCGCGCGGCATGGCGGTCTCCCCCCTTGTATCTTTGGCGAAACGCGGCGCTCGGACACCGGGTTCCGGGGCTCAGAGCGCTTTCGCCCGCTCGCGCAGCGCGAATTTCTGGATCTTGCCGGTGGAGGTCTTGGGCACCTCGCCGAACACCACCGTCCGCGGGCATTTGTACCGCGCAAGGCCGCCCTGGGCATGGGCGATGATCTCCGCCTCGGTCGCGCCCATCCCGGGCTTCAGCTCGACGAAGGCGCAGGGGGTCTCGCCCCAGATGGGGTCGGGGCGGGCGACGACGGCGCAGAACGCAATGGCGGGGTGGCTGTAGAGCACGTCCTCCACCTCGATCGACGAGATGTTCTCGCCGCCCGAAATGATGATGTCCTTCGAGCGGTCCTTGAGCTGGATGTACCCGTCGGGGTGCTTGACCCCCAGATCGCCGGACCAGAACCAGCCATCGCGCAGCGCGCGGTCGGTCGCGGCCGGATTCCTGAAGTAGCCCTTCATCACCACGTTGCCGCGGAACACCACCTCGCCCATGGTCTGGCCATCGGACGGGACCGGGACGCCACTGTCGGGGTCGAGCACGTCGAGCGCCTCGAGCGCTGCATAGCGCACGCCCTGGCGCGCCTTCAGCCGCGCCTGGTCAGGGCCGGGCAGGGCATCCCAGTCCCGGTGCCATTCGTTCAGCACGGCGGGGCCGTAGACCTCGGTCAGGCCGTAGAGATGCGTCACGGCAAAGCCCGCCGCCGCCATCGCCGCCAGCACGGATTCGGGTGGCGGTGCGGCGGCGGTCAGGAAGCGCACTGGGTGGGGGGCCGCGCGCGTCTCGTCCGCCGCTGCGTTCAGGAGGATCGACATCACGATGGGCGCGCCGCACATGTGGGTCACGCCTTCCTCGGCGATCGCGCGGTACATCGCCCCCGCGCGGACTGCCCGCAGGCAGACATGGGTGCCCGCGACGGCCGAGATCGTCCAGGGAAAGCACCAGCCGTTGCAGTGGAACATCGGCAGGGTCCAGAGATAGACGGGATGCATCCCCATCCCGGCATGGAGCGCATTGCCCTGGGCGAGCAGGAGCGCGCCGCGATGATGGTAGACCACGCCCTTGGGATCCCCCGTGGTGCCGGAGGTGTAGTTGAGCGCGATCGCATCCCATTCATCCCCCGGCGGCACCCAGGCGAAGCCCGGATCCCCGCCGGCAAGCAACGCCTCGTAATCGGTGCCTCCCAGCGTGTCCGTGCCGGGGGCGGTCGGGTCGTCGTATTCGACCAGCACCGGCTGCATGCGCGAGATTGCGAGCGCCGCGCGCGCAAGCCCGGCAAGCTCGCGGTCGAGGATCAGCACCTTCGCCTCGGCATGATCGAGGATGAACGCGATCCCCGCGGCGTCGAGCCGGGTGTTGATCGCATTGAGCACCGCCCCCGCCATGGGCACGCCGTAATGCGCCTCGAGCATCGGGGGGGTGTTGAGGAGAAGGACCGCAACGGTATCCCCCCGCCCCACCCCGAGCGCAGCAAGCGCCGAGGCGAGCCGCCGCGACCGGGCGTAGAAATCGGCGTAGCGGGTCCGCTGCGCCCCGTGGACAATTGCCGTGTGGTCGGGGAATACCTCTGCCGCCCGCGCAAGCAGCGGCAAGGGCGAGAGCGGCTGGAAATTCGCCGCCCGCCGCGGCAGGTCGACGTTGTAGGCGGCATGGGTCATGGGGCATCCCCGGTGGTGGTCCGGACGGGCACGGCCGATATCGCACCATCGCCACGCACGTGGGAGGCGTAAAGCCCCCTTTGCCCGGCGGATGCCCTTGCCCTACCATCTTGTGTGATGCGGCTGCCGCTGTGGCGGCGGCTGTGGCGGCGTCGCTTCGCGCGCGCCGCGCCCTCGGCCCGGTGCACCAGGCCGCATGGACGCGGGGCCACCGGGGGTTCACAAGCAGGCCATGACCGACACAACCGATGTTCTGATCGCGGGCGGCGGACTGGTGGGCTCGGCGCTCGCCCTCGCCGTCGCACAGGCGGGCCTGCGGGTCACGCTCTGCGATGCCCGCCCGCTCGCCGATGCACCGGGGGATTTCGACGGGCGGGCCTATGCCATCGCCGCCGCCTGCGGGCGGATGCTCGACC
>JANNOT010000329.1:0-21227 GCA_031399375.1 Paraoceanicella sp. | reverse complement strand
CGGTCGAACGGCACGTCCGGCGAGGTGTTGCGGGACAGGATCGAGCGGCTGCGATCGATGGTGATCGTGGTCACGAGCGATGCCGTCGCCGCGTCGTCACCACCCCAGCCATCGTCGAAGGTCGAGCGGCGCTCGCGCTCGAACCGGCCGACGGCATTGCTCACCGCCCCGCGTCCGCGGCGCAGGCGGGGATCGATCCGGGTTCCGTCCGCCATCCCGCGTCTCCACGCCTCGCCGATTCCGTTGGGTCAGGATAGGAACAATTAGGGAACATAGCCAGCGCCGCCTCGCGCAGATGTGACGGGGCGACGCGGGCAGGCGGTCTACTTCCCGAATTGTAGAAACTGGGAGGGTACCGGGATGCGTCAGCATGCCATTGCATCGGTCGTGTTCCTGTCCATGACCGCCTGCGGGACCGCGTCCCTCGGCGGCGCGACATCGGTCCACAACGCGAGCGTCGATCCGGGTTTCGCCCAATACAATCGCGGGTTGCGCGGACAGGGACCCGTGGTCATCTACGGCTCCCCGCCCGATGGGGCCACGCCCGCGGCGGTCGCCGGCGCATTGCGCCTGCCCGCCCGGCTCGGCGGGGCGCCCATGACGCTGGTCGAGCCGGGTAGCGCGCAGCCGCGGCTCGCCATCGCCTTCGGTGCGGCATCGCCTGACGAACTTTGCGGCGGGACGGCCGCCCCCGCCTCGCCACCGACGCTCTACATCTCGGGCGCGGCCTGCGTGGGCACGCGCGTGTTCGGGCAGGGGATCCTCGAGAGCGGATCGGTCCGCGGGCCGTCGGACCCCGATTTCGGTCGCGTGGTGAACGAGCTGGCGTCGGTCATCCTCGTCCCGGTCCGTGCGTCGCGGGTCCGTTAGGGCCCAGGGCGGTTTGCCCAGCCGCGACGATCCGGCGGAACCGCCCGGCGCGGGTCATGCCGCGTCCATACGCAGCCAACCGCACGCGGCAAGCACCGGGATGCCCATTGAGGTCGATGGGTGCCGGTCGAATTCCGTTACCGTACCGTGACATCGTGATCTTCCATCACCATCGCATCAAAACGCCGTGACGGGTGCGCCGTCGTCCGATCCCGTGGTACTCATCACGTGGCGACATACGACAGGGAGCATGACATGACTGGACAACGCAGGATCGGACGGCGCGATGCCATGGGCCTGATGGCGGGTGCGGCGGCGGTATCGGTGACAGGGCTGCCCGCGCTGGCCGCGGCACCGTTACAGGGCCGCGCGCGGGACGGCATCCAGCGCTTCATGCTCGGGAGCTTCGAGGTCACCACGCTGCTCGACGGGATCCGCAAGGGCGATGGGCCGCACCCGACCTTCGGCGCGGATCAGTCGGCCGACACCGTCGCGGCCCTGCTGGAGCGCAACTTCCTGCCCGCGGACCGTTCGATCAGCAGCTTCACCCCGGTCGTCGTCAACACCGGGTCCGAGGTGATCCTGTTCGACACGGGCCTCGGTGCCGGTGCGCGCCAGGGGGGGCTGGGGCAGCTCCAGGCCCGCCTGACCGAGGCAGGTCTTGCGCCCGAGGCGATCGACGTCGTGGTCCTGACCCACATGCATCCCGATCATATCGGCGGGCTGATGGAGAACGGCACACCGGCATTTCCCAATGCCCGTTACGTGACCGGCTCGACCGAGTACGACTTCTGGGCAGCGCCGGAGCGCGCGGCGGGTCCGACCGAGCGGGTGGCGGGCATGGTCAGCGCCATGGTCACGCCGTTGGCCGACAAGATCACGTTTCTTGCGCCCGGCGGCGCGGTCGCACCCGGGATCGAGGCGGTCGCCGCAGCGGGCCACACGCCCGGTCACATGGCCTACCATATCGAAAGCGACGGCAAGCGGCTGATGCTGACGGCCGACATGGTGAACCACTATGTCCTGTCGCTCCAGCGGCCGACCTGGCACGTGGGTTTTGACATGGACAAGGACGCAGCCGGGGCGACCCGCATGGCCGTTCTGGGGATGATCGCGGCCGACCGGATCCCCTTCATCGGCTACCACATGCCGTTCCCCTCGGTCGGCTATGTCGAGCAGGGTCCCGACGGCTTCCGGTGGGTGGCGGCGACGGTGCAGTTCGACCTCTGACCGCGCCCCACGTTAGAGGTTCCTCAACCCCTTTCGCACGTCGCGGCCCGGTTCCGCCGGGCCGTTGACGCATCCGAAACGGTGCCCGCGCGACCATCACGGCTGGTGTGGGACCAGGGTTGGGGGTGAACGAATGCGGAGGACGTCTCGCGCGCTTGGCGTGCTGCTGGGGATATGCGTCGGGGGCGCCGCAGCGGCGGGCATCGACGGCATCTACGTCATCGAGGGGGCAGCCTGCGACGGGGCGGGCGAAAGCGTCCTCCGTATCGCCGGGGTCACCGTGACCCGGCCAGACCGCACCTGCACCATCCGCGGGATCCGGCCCGATGGCCAAGGCGCCTATGCCGTGGCGCTGGACTGCGCGGGCAGCGGGGTCACCTCGTCGTTCGAGGAGGTGTGGCGCCTGCGCACCACGGGGCGGCAGACCACGCTCGTCCTTGCCACCCGCACCGCGACCGGCGTGGCGGACCCGGTCACCTACCTGACCTGTCCCGCGGATAGCGTGGCGCGCCAGTAGCCCGCGGCGGCGGCCAGGCTGGTCTGCCGGAGGTGGTCGCGCAACCGTCAGCCGTGGTGGCGAAGGTGGAGATAGCATCACAGGTCGCGACGGCGTCGCAGCCCAAGCCCGTGCGGGCGACGGGCGGACCCGGGGTCAGATGCCCCCCATGCAGACATACTTGATCTCGAGGTAGTCCTCGGACCCGTACTTCGACCCCTCCCGCCCGAGCCCGGACTGCTTGACCCCGCCAAACGGGGCCACAGCGGTGGAGGGCAGCCCCTCGTTGATGCCGACGATGCCGTATTCCAGCGCCTCGGCCACCCGCCAGACCAGGCCGATGTCGCGGGCGTAGACGTAACAGGCGAGGCCGAATTCCGTGTCGTTGGCCATCGCGATGACCTCCGCCTCGGTCTCGAAGCGAAAGAGCGGGGCAAGGGGGCCGAAGGTTTCCTCGCGCGCGACGGCCATGGCTTGCGTCACGCCGGTCAGGACCGTGGGCTGGTAGAATGTGCCGCAGAGCGCGCGGGCCCCGGTCGCGACCTGCGCGCCCTTTGCCAGGGCGTCCGCCACGTGCTCCTCGACCTTGGCCAGGGCTGACGGCTCGATCAGGGGGCCGATCGTCACGCCCTCGCCGAACCCGTCGCCAACCTTCAGCGCCTCGACCGCAGCGGTGAGCTTTGTGGCGAAGGCGTCATAGACCCCGGCCTGGACGTAGAAGCGGTTGGCACAGACGCAGGTCTGGCCGGCATTCCGGAACTTTGACACCATTGCCCCCGCCACCGCGGCGTCGAGATCGGCATCGTCGAACACGATAAAGGGCGCGTTGCCGCCAAGCTCCATCGACGTCTTCTTGATGTCGCCCGCGCATTTTGCGAGCAGCCCGCGCCCGACCTCTGTCGAGCCGGTGAAGGTGAGCTTGCGCACCTTGTCGTTGGCGCACATCTCGTCGCCGATCGCGGCCGAGGACGAACCGCATACCACGTTCAGGACCCCCGGCGGGATCCCCGCCCGCTCGCCCAGGACGGCGAGCGCGGTGGCCGAGAGCGGGGTGAGCTTTGCGGGCTTTGCCACGACGGCACACCCGACGGCGAGCGCGGGCGCCACCTTTCGCGCGATCATCGCGTTGGGAAAGTTCCACGGCGTGATCGAGGCCACGACCCCCACCGGCTGCTTCAGCACGAGGATGCGGGTCCCGGGCTTCACCGACGGAATAGTGTCGCCGTAGATGCGCTTGGCCTCCTCGGCGAACCACTGGATGAAGGATGCACCATAGAGGATCTCGCCCCGCGCCTCGGCGAAGGGTTTGCCCATCTCGGCGGTCAGGATGGTCGCCAGATCGTCGGCATTGGCGAGCATCAGGTCGTACCATCGCATCAGGATCGCCGACCGGTCGGCCGCCTGCCGGGCAGCCCAGACCTTCTGCGCCGCATGGGCCGCATCGATGGCCCGCGCGGTCTCGGCCTGCCCCAGATCGGCCATGTCGGCGATCCGCGCCCCGGTGGAGGGGTTGAAGACCGGGAAGGTCGCGCCCGCATCCCCGTCGATCCACGCCCCGCCGACATAGGATCTGGACGCGAGCAGCCCCGGGTCCCTCAGCTTCAGGGGGGCGGTCAGCTTGGGATCGGTGACGGTCATGGGGCTTCTCCAGCGATGTCGCGCCAGCATACGCCCCGGCCGGGGCATCGCAAGGCACGCGTCTTGACGAAGCGGGGGGCGGGGACGAGGATTCCGGCATGTCCCATGTCTTTCCCCGGCACACCCGCATCGCCCCGCCCCGTGCCACGCGCGGCGAGGGGGTCTGGCTGATCGATGCGCAGGGTCGGCGCTACCTCGATGGCTCGGGCGGTGCGGCGGTGTCCTGCCTCGGGCATGGCGATGCCGGGGTGATGGCGGCGATCAAGGACCAGCTCGACCGGCTCGCCTTTGCCCATACCGGGTTCTTCACCTCGGACCCGGCGGAAGAGCTCGCCGACCTGCTGATCGCCCACGCACCGCCCGGGATTGCCCGGGTCTACTTCGTCTCGGGCGGGTCCGAGGCGGTGGAGGCGGCGCTGAAGCTCGCGCGGCAATATATGGTGGAGACCGGGCAGCCCGGACGCCACCGGGTGATCGCCCGGGCGCAGAGCTATCACGGCAACACGCTTGGCGCGCTGGCTGCCGGGGGCAATCCGGCCCGTCGCGCGACCTATGCGCCGCTTCTGGTCGAGACGAGCCACATCCCCCCCTGCTACCCCTACCGCGAGCAGGCCGGGCACGAGACGCCCGAGGCCTATGGCCGCCGCGCGGCGGATGCGCTGGAGGCGGAGATCGAGCGCCTCGGTCCCGGGACCGTGATAGCGTTCATCGCCGAGACGGTTGCAGGCGCGACCCTCGGCGCCGTTCCGCCCGCGCGGGGGTACTTCGCGCGCATCCGCGATATCTGCGACCGCCACGGCGTGCTCCTGATCCTCGACGAGGTCATGTGCGGCATGGGGCGGACCGGCGATCTCTTCGCCTGCACCGCCGAGGGGGTCGCGCCCGACATCGTGACGATCGCCAAGGGGCTGGGCGGGGGCTACCAGCCCATCGGCGCGATGCTCTGTTCGGCGCAGATCTACGATGCCGTCGCGGGCGGCTCGGGTTTTTTCCAGCATGGTCACACCTATGTCGGCCATCCCGTCGCCTGCGCCGCGGGGCTCGCCGTCACGCGCGCAATCCTCGACCGCGGGCTGATCGGGGCGGTGCGTGCGCAGGGCGCGGTCCTCGCCGCCACGCTCCACGACCGGTTCGCCCAGCATGCCCACGTGGGCGAGATCCGCGGCCGGGGGCTCTTTCTCGCCCTGGAGCTCGTGGCGGACCGCGGGACGAAGTCGCCCTTTGACGCCGCGCTCGGCCTGGCCGCGCGCATCAAGCGGGCGGGGCTGGAGGCGGGGCTCGTCTGTTATCCCATGGGCGGGATCATCGACGGGGTCCGGGGCGAGCATGTCCTGCTCGCGCCGCCCTACATCATCACCGGGGACGAATTGACGATGCTCGTCGACCGCCTGGCCATCACGCTGGACACGGCCCTCAGCGGTCAAGCTCCGCCGATTCGATGCTGAAGAGCGAGCGGTTGATCTCCACATCCCGGCGCATTTCGCTGAGCACGACCGTGGTGGTCTGGTCGTTCTCGTCCGCCACGATCCATTGCCGCAATTCCAGCGGATTGTCGGAAAACACCATGGTCAGGGTGCCGCGCTCCGGTGCGTCGGGATCGAGCGCGATCACGCGAAGCTGGCCGCCCGACCGCTCGACCGACCGCACGGCCCCCTCGCGCGCGAGGTCCACCCGGTCGCGGAGCAGAAGGTCGAGCGGCGTCTCGCCCAGCGGATAGCGCTGCGCACCCGCGTTTGACGCCCGGTCGATCACCGCCACCCAGACCCCGTCGGCGATGACCAGCGCGGGGTTGGGCGGGGCATATTCGAAGCGGATCAGGCCGGGCTTTCGCAGGAAGAACTTGCCCTCGCTGATCGTGCCGTCCGGATTGGTCTGCACGAAACTGCCCGTCAGGGTGCTCAACGCGTTCAGATAGGTCGAGATGCGCTGCACATCCGCCCCGCCCTGCGCCCGCGCGGCATGGGCAAGGGGCAGTGCGACCAGAGCCGCGAGGAACTTCCGGCGATCCATCCGCGTTACGTCACCTCCACCCACCGGCACCGCAGGGGGCGCACCGCGCGGCTTATGTCACGTTTGTGCGCTATCTTCCAGACGCGCGGCGGAACGGGCGATCAACCTTGGCGGATGCGGGGATGCCCCGAATCAGTGAAGATGTGTAGAATTGAAGCAGGACGTGATGCCAGACATTTTCGGTTGCCCAGCGAACCCACAAAGCAAGTTTCATCCGATCTGCCCACACACACTCTGCCTATGCCTTAATCTTTCCTCAAAGTTGTGATGCCTAGCGTGCATTCGCGCTATGGGCGTGCGCTCCAGGTGCGATGCTGCGATGCGGGCTCTATGGTGCGGCGCAAAACATGGTGTAGAGTTCCTCCACCTCGTGCGTTGAAAGGACAATGACCATGACGGACAAGGTGGACAGAGTTACCAAGGCCATTTTTCCGGTCGCGGGTTTGGGGACGCGGTTCCTTCCGGCGACCAAATCCATCCCCAAGGAGATCCTGCCGCTCGTCGACAAGCCCCTGATCCAGTATGCGATCGACGAGGCGCGCGCGGCGGGGATCACGGAATTCGTGTTCGTGACCGCGCGCGGAAAAAGCGCGCTGGAGGATTATTTTGACGGCGCGCCGGAGCTTGAGGCGCAACTGCGCAAGAAGAACAAGACCGATCTGCTCGATCTGCTCAAGCAGACCGATATGGAAAGCGGGCGCGTGGCCTATGTCCGCCAGACCCGGGCGCTCGGGCTGGGACATGCGGTCTGGTGCGCGCGCAATCTGGTCCGCCCGACCGAGCCCGTCGCGGTGATCCTGCCCGACGACGTCATCCTGGCGCCCACGCCCTGCCTGGCGCAGATGGTCGAGGCGTATGAGGGCCTCGGCAGCCAGGGCGCCATGGTCGCGACCATGCAGGTCGCGGGCAAGGCGATCTCGTCCTACGGCGTCATCGACCCGGACCCGCAGGCGGCCCTGACCCGCAGGCTGGTGCCGGCCAGGGGACTGGTCGAAAAACCGGCGATCATCGATGCGCCCTCGGACCTCGCGGTCATCGGGCGCTACATCCTGCCCCCCACGATTTTCAAGACGCTGTCCCGCAAGACGGTCGGAACCGGGGGCGAGATTCAACTCACGGACGCCATTTCGGCGGAAATAACTGCCGGGCGCCCCGTCTGGGGTTTTCGGTTCGAGGGCCAGCGTTTTGATTGCGGCTCGCAGGCGGGGTATTTGCAGGCAACGGTCTGCCTAGGCCTGTCGGATCCCGACCTGTCGGGGGAATTTGAAGAGTTCCTCGCGTCCCTACACCCGCAGCGCATCGCGGCCGAGTGACGGCGGCGTCCTGCGTTCCCGCATATTTTATCAGGATATCCCGGATTGCGAGGATCGAGATGACGGAATTCAACTACAAGTCCTTCGGCGGATCGGACACAGTGGCGCTGAGCCGGGGCAGCCTTGTGGCACCCCTGCCGCGCGTGCAGAGGTGGTCGCCAGCCGTGCCTGTCAAGATGCTTGTGTTTTTGTCCGACACCCTGGCCGCAATCTGCGCCTTCGTGATCGCGGCACTCGCCATATCGATCGTGCAGGATTTCTTCGGCGAGCGGTCCGATCCGTGGTTCTTTCTCGCCGATCGGGCGGGGCAGCTCGGCATCCTGGTCACCCTGATGCTCGCGGTATTTTCGTTTGGCGGACTCTATTCGCGCACGACCTGGGAGGCGGAGGAGATCAAGCGGGTCTTCTTCGCGGTCGGGCTGATCGCGCTTTTTGACGCCGCGCTGCAGTTCCTAGTCAAGGACCATACCTCGCGCCTGTGGTTCCTCATGGCCTGGCCCATGGTCGGGTTCCTCGCGCTGATGTTCCGCGCGGTCGTGCGCGCCCATCCGGTGGTGCGCCGCGCGCTGACGTCCAACGTGCTCCTGGTCGGCGGCGGCATCGGGCCGGACGAATTCGGCTTCCAGCTCCGCCAGAGCCAGGCCAACCCGGTCCGCGTGCT
This sequence comes from Paraoceanicella sp., assembly GCA_031399375.1. Taxonomy (GTDB): domain Bacteria; phylum Pseudomonadota; class Alphaproteobacteria; order Rhodobacterales; family Rhodobacteraceae; genus Paroceanicella. The sequence continues at coordinate 13,009 of JANNOT010000329.1, read as the reverse complement.
CGGCACCATCGGGGCGCGGGGGCTGGCCGGTCGCAACGCCAATGCCGTGCGGGTCCTGATGCAGCGGGTGGCCCGCGACCATGGGCTGACCATGGAGCAGGTGCAGGTCGTGCTCGCCCCCGCGCCCGACGAGGCCGACCTGTCGCAGGAGGTGATCGGTGCGCTGCGCATGGCCGAGATCCCGGTCTCGCTCGCCCTGCCGGTCCCCGACCTCGCACAGCGCGGCATGCGCCTGCACAAGGTGACGGGTGCCGACATGGTGGTCGCCGAGATCACGCCCCAGCCGGTACCCTATGGCGAGGAGGCGCTGAAGCGCGGGCTCGACGTCGCGATCGCCAGTCTGGCGGTGCTCGCCCTCGCCCCCGTCTTCGCCATCCTCGGGATGCTTCTTTCGCTCGAACGCGGGCCGGTGTTCTTCCGCCAGATCCGCGTCGGCCGGGATGGGCTGCGCTTCAAGTGCATCAAGTTCCGCACCATGCGCCCCGATGCCGAGGCGCGGCTTGTGGACCTGCTTGCGACCGATCCCGCGGCCAAGGCGGAATGGGAGACGCACCAGAAGCTCGCCTTCGACCCCCGCATCACACCGGTCGGCCATTTCCTGCGCAAGACCTCGCTCGACGAATTGCCCCAGCTCTTCAACGTGCTGCGCGGGGATATGAGCCTCGTCGGTCCCCGCCCCATCGTGGCACCGGAGATCCCCGGCTACGCCTCGGACCACGCCTATTTCGAAAGCGCGGAGTTCGCGGGCTATCTCTCCTGTCGCCCGGGCATCACCGGGCTCTGGCAGGTGGCGGGTCGGGCGACCACGACCCATGAGGAGCGCGTGCGCCTCGATTGCTGGTACGCCCGCAACCGGTCGATCTGGCTGGACACCGCGATCCTGTTCAAGACCGTCCGCGTCGTCTTTGCCCGGTCGGGCAGCTGACGGGGCGCCGGAAACCCCTTGTCACGCGGCGGGATCTTGCGGCATAGATCGCGGGCAAGGTCCTGTCGTAACAACGGGGGATGAGGTGTTGAGAGCACTCGCAATTCTGTCCGCGGTCCTCCTGATGGCGGGTCCGGCCCCCGCCCAGGACAGCTATCAGGTCCAGCCCGGCGACCGTTTGTCCATCACGGTGCTGGAGGATCAGAACCTCAACACCTCGGCGCTCGTGCGCCCCGACGGACGGATCACGCTGCCGATCGCGGGATCCATCGTTGTCGCGGGCCGTTCGCCCGAGCAGATCACCGCCATCGTGCGCGACCGGCTCGCGGGTGGGTTCAACGTGCCCCCCACGGTGAACGTGGCGCTGATCGGCCTCGCCCCCCCGTCGCTGGATGACGTGCCGATCGAGGACCCCGAGAGCGTGTTCATCTTCAGCGAGGTGCGCAGCCCGGGCCGTCTCCCGCTCGACGTGCCGCTGACCGTGCTCCAGGCCATCGCCCAGGCGGGCGGGCTCGACCGGTTCGCGAAGGGCGAAAGCATCCAGATCCGCCGGGTCGATCCCGCAACCTCGCAGGAGACGATCTATTCGTTCAATTTCGAGGAAGTGGAGGCGGGCCGCACGCTTGCCACCAACATCACGCTCGTCAACGGCGACGTGATCTACATCCCCGAGCGTGGGCTTTTCGACTGACCACCCTGTCCGGGGCGCAGGGCGGCGCTGTGCCGCTGCGACCCTGGCCTGTCTGGTGCTGTGGCTTTCGCCGGCGGGTGCCGCCGAGGCGCCGGGCTATGCCGGTGTGTCCCCCTTCGATCTTCCGCGCCTGACGGGAGCCGAGCGGTCCGCCCTGCGGCTGATCGAGCAGGGCGCGCCCGAATCTGCGCTGCGGGTCATCGAGGGGCTGGCGGCCGAGGCCCCACAGGCGGCGGCGATCCGGGTGGCCCAAGCGGCCGCCCTCGTCCGCCTCGATCGACCCCAGGAGGCGGAGACGGCGCTCCGCGCGGCCGAGGCAACAGCACCGGCCCTTGTCGCTCGGGTGCTGACCCTGCCGCTCTTCGCCCGGCTCGCCGGGTCGTTCGCGGGCGATCCACCGACGGCGGCGCCCCCCCCGCCCCCGCCGCCGCCCATCGAGATCCGCGACGGCGTGGCCGCGATCACCGCCGACGCGGTCGCCTGGGACCCGGCGCGCGCCCTGCTGACGGCCCGCTTCGCATTCTCGCCGTCCGCAACCGCTCCCCTGACCGATGACCGGACGGACGGGGTGCGCCGGCTCCTGAAGCTCTGGGCGGCCACGGGGACCGCAGCGGGCAACCACGGCGATCTTTACGACAACCGCGATGGCGGGCATTCGGTGGCCTGGCTGAGCCGGATGCCACAGGTCGGGCGGATCACCTATCCCGCCGACCTCGGCCGCCGGTTCGGCCTCACCTACGGGCTCAATCAGTCATTCGCCTTCGACGCGGTGGTCTTCGGCAACTCGTCGACCGCGCTCACGACCGGCAGCACCTGGCGCAGCCTGCCGCGCTTTGCGATGACATCGCCCGAGGGCGCGTATCGGCTGTTCCAGCAATACGCACAGAACGCGCTCTATGTGTATCCCGAGCACAAGGACCATGATTCAGCGCCCGATGGGTTCGGTGACCTCTTCCCCGCCAACACGCCCTACATTCTGATTTCGCAGGGATCGTCGGGATCAGACCGCGCATTTCTCGAGGCGATCGGGTCGATCCTTGCGGCCTTCCGCCCCGAGGTGAAGGCGTTCCTGCGGGGGCGGGGCCTGATTGCCCCGACCGTCCAGATGATCTTCCGCCGCAACCGCACCGACATCCGCTCGGACGCACATTACATGAGCGCGCTCGCCCATCCGAGCGCCTTTTCCTCGCGCACCATCGCGCTGGAGCGCATGATCCGCCACGCCCAGGCGCTGGAGGCGGGTGCCGTCCCCCCCATGGTGCGCCTGCGGCTGGTGGAGGCGCGCGCGCTTGATCCCGCCGCCGACGCGGTGACGGGGCCCGCGGACGCGACGCTTTTCGAGACGCCGGGCGCCATCGCGCGCGTCTGGCGCCGGGGATTGGGGGAGGAGGTCCTGACGGTCAGCGCCGCGGCCACCGCAGATCCCAACGGGCGCCCGCTCCGGTTCCACTGGCGGGTGCTGCGGGGCGACCCCACGCGGATCCGCATCGAGCCGCTCGACAACCAGGCCGCGACGGTGCGCCTGAGCATCCCGTTCCATGACCGCATGCTCGTGCCCGGCAGCGCGACCCTGACCACCGACCGGGTGGAGATCGCGGCCTTCGCCGACAACGGCGCGGGCCTGTCGGCCCCGGCCTTCGTGACCGTGATGATGCCCGCCGACGAAGGCCGGGTGCAGGATGCGTCCGGCCGCGTGACGCGCATCGACCATGCCGATCCCGCCCGGGCCGACCGCTATGTCGATCCGCTGATCTTTCCGCAGCGCCCCTGGTCGGACGCCTATGCCTATGACGATGCCGGGCGCCTGACCGGCTGGACCCGGACCGGCGCGGCGGGCGAGGAGGCGTTCACCGCCCAGGGCCACCGCGTGCTCGGCCGCGACCCTGCGGGCCGCCCCGACCGCAGCGCCGCGGTCACATACCGCGCGGAGCCGGGCGCGGATGGTCGCCTGCGTCTTGTCGCCGCTGCATCCGGACCCATATTCCGCCAAGTATATGCAGATGAGATGGACCGGGTCGGCGTGCCTGTCCCGGCTTTGCCATAATCGGGGCGTTAAGCTAGCCGCGGGGCGCACGTTGATTCACGCATCCGGTTCCTGTAGGTTATGCTGCAAAGCAACATGGAACACGGGCGCGGCGGGTCTGGCGGGGTGCCGGGGCCGCGCGAGGCGCTTGCGGGTCCGAGACGTCGCTGAGGCAGAATTCGTCGGAGGTTGAATTGAGCACGGCATCGGGCATCGACACGGGGGTAGCCCCGGACGGATCACTGGGGATCCGCCCCTTGGGGACACTGTTCTTCCTCTTTGCCTGTGCCGCGGCGGCGGTGGTGTTCTGGAGCGGGCTCGAATCCCTTCTGGTCGCCTGGGCCCGGCCGGAATACAGCCACGGGCCGCTGATCCCCCTGGTATCGGGGTATCTTTTCCTCCACGAGATGCGCCGCGTGCCCCCGGTCGCGGTGTCGGAGAGGCAGCGCTGGCCCGGCGTGATCGTGGTGTTCGTGGCGCTCGCCATCGGGCTTCTCGGGCAGGCGGCACGGATCCCCGACATCTCGACCTATGGCTTCATCCTTTGGGTCGGCGGGATGATCCTGATCTGTTTCGGGGCCCGGCGCGGGATCCTGTTCTGGGCCGCGGTCCTGCATCTGGTCTACATGCTGCCGCTGCCGCAGTTCATCTACTGGCCGGTCTCGGTCTATCTCCAGACCGTATCGTCCCAGGTGGGCGTCGCCCTGATCGCGTTTGTCGGCATCCCGGTGTTTCTTGACGGCAACGTGATCGACCTGGGCGTCTACAAGCTCCAGGTCGCCGAGGCGTGCTCGGGCCTGCGCTATCTCTTCCCCGTCCTCAGCTTCAGCTACATCTTCGCCCTGCTCTACCGGGGGCCGATCTGGCACAAGGTGGTGCTGCTTGTCTCTGCCGCACCGATCACGGTCCTGATGAACAGCTTTCGCATCGGCGTGATCGGCGTCCTGGTGGACAATTTCGGCATCGAACAGGCGGAGGGATTCCTCCATGCGTTCGAGGGCTGGATCATCTTCATCGCTTGCGTCGCGATCCTGTTCGGGATGGCAATCGTCATGCAGCGCCTGACCCCGAACCCCAAGCGTCTGGCCGACACGCTCGACATCGACTTCGTCGGGATCGACCGGCAGATTGCGCGCGTGCTCGGCATCGTCCCCTCGGCCGCCCTGATCGCCGCCGGGCTGATCGCGGCCAGCATCGTGGCGGTCGTCCAGTTCGCGCCCGCGCGCGGCGTCACGGCCGTCGACCGCGAGCCGCTGGTGCTCTTTCCCGTGGCGATGGCCGAGTGGACCGGGCGCGCCCAGCGACTGGAGCCTGAGATCGAGCGCGTGCTCGGCGCCGACGACTATCATTCCGCAAGCTACCAGTCGGCGGCGGAGCAGGCGCCCGTGGACCTGTTCGTGGCCTATTACAACAAGCAGACCGAGGGCAGCGGCATCCATTCGCCCGAGGTCTGCATCCCGCAGGGCGGCTGGGAGGTATCGGAATGGCAGGCCCGCACGGTGCAGCTTGCATCGGGCCAGATCATCCCGGTGAACATGGCCGTCATCAGCAAGGGGCTGTCGCGCCAGGTCGTCTACTACTGGTTCGAGCAGCGTGGGCGCAGGCTGACCAGCGATTACGCGGCCAAGGCTTACACGCTGTGGGACTCGGCCATGACCGGGCGCAGCGATGGGGCCCTGATCCGGATCGTGACGCCGATGGGCACGACCGAGGCACCCGAGGCTGCCGAGACGCGCCTGAAGCGGTTCATGGACACGACGATGGAGGTCTTGCCGCGCTTCGTGCCCGACTAGGGTCTTGCGGGCCGCCCCGCGGCTGGGGCGCTTAACGGGATGCAGAGGGTTGCGCGCGCATGTTGCGCGGGCAAGGCGTGGGACGACCCCGATCGCGGGCAAGCGGCGGGGAGCTATCGGCGCCGCGGTTCCGGCGGGCGCGCACGATGGGTGGTTGGGGATGTACGAGAGCTTCTACGGTTTGACGGCAAAGCCCTTCCTGACCGTCCCCGACCCGGATTTCCTGTTCTGGTCGAGCGGGCACCAGCTTGCCGTCACCATGCTGCGCTACGGCGTCATGACCAATGCACCGATCACGGTCATCACGGGAGAGATCGGCGCGGGCAAGACCACGCTGGTGCGCCAGCTGATGGGCGAGATGCCCCCGGACATCGTCGTGGCCCTGATCTCCAACATGCAGTCCGAACGGGGCGAACTGCTGCACTGGGTCATGATGGCGCTCGGCGAGCCGTTCGAGGACGTGCCGTATGTGCGCCTGTTCGGCCGGTTCCAGGATTACCTGATCGCCCGCTATGCCGAGGGGCGGCGCGTCATCCTCATCTTCGACGAGGCGCAGAACCTCTCGATCTCGTCGCTCGAGGAACTGCGCCTGCTCTCGAACATCAATGCGGACAAGGACCAGCTGATCCAGCTGATCCTCGTCGGCCAGCCACAATTGAGAGAACTGCTCGACCGGCCCGAGCTGCGCCAGTTCGCCCAGCGGATCTCGTCGGACTTCAACCTCGGCCCATTGAGCGAGCCGGAGGTGGAGGGATACATCACCCGTCGCCTGACCCATGTGGGCGCATCCTGGACCGTGTTCCCCACCCATACCTGCGGCCTGATCTTCGAGGCGACCGGGGGCGTTCCACGGCTGATCAACATCCTGTGCGATCTCTGCATGGTCTACGGGTTTTCCAGCGACCGTAAGGTGATCACCGAGGATCTTCTGCGTGAATTCTTGACCGCGTCCGAGCGGCACGGCATCTACCGGCAGTTCAAATCGATCGGCGCTTCTCCGCGCGCGAAACTGGTCCAGCAGTCCTGAGCGCCGGGGGCGCCCAGACGGCGGCACAGACTGCGGGATAGACGGCGGCATAGACGGCAAGGCGAACACGACCCATGGAACCAGGTTTCACACTATCGGATCTCTTCGGGATCGCCGGGCGGCGGCTCTGGATCGTCGTCCTGACGGTGTTCCTGATCTCGCCGCTCGCGCTGACCGTCGCGTATGTGCTGCCGCCGGTCTACGAATCCTCGGCCCGCATCCTGGTGGAAAGCCAGCAGATCCCCACCGACCTTGCCCGCTCGACGGTGACGGCGAGCGCGGCAGAGCGCCTGCAGCTCATCCAGCAGCGTCTGATGACGCGCGAGAACCTGCTGTCGGTGATCGAGCGGCTGAACCTCTTTGCCAGCCGCGGGGATCTCACGACCAGCGAAAAGGTGGAGCTGCTGCGCCTGAACACCGTGATCCGCAACATCAATTTCGGCGAGAACCGGCGCGAGCAGAACGTGTCGGCCTTCGTGATCACCTATGTCGCCGACAATGCCAATGTGGCCGCCCGGGTGACGAACGAGTTCGTGGCCCTCATCCTCGAGCAGAACATCCAGAGCCGCAGCGAGCGGGCGAGCGAGACCCTGGGGTTTTTCACCCAGGAGGTCGAACGGCTTGCAACCCAGCTTCTCGCGCTCGAGGTCGAGCTGAGCAATTTCAAGAATGCCAACCAGAACGCCCTGCCCGACAGCCTCGCCTTTCGCCGCCAGGAACTTCTGTCGCTCCAGGAACGGGTGTTCGAATACGAACAGCGCATGATCCTGCTCCAGGAACAGCGCAAGTCCTACGAACAGGCCCGCGACAGCGGGGCGGGGGCCACGCTGACCGGCCAGGTCCTGACGCCCGCCGAGCGCGACCTGCAGGAGCTCAACCGCGTGCTCGTGCAGCGCAAGGCGATCCTCTCGGACACCCATCCCGAGATCGTCGCGCTGAAGTCGCGTATTGCCGCGATCGAGGCGTCGATCACCCCGACCGTCGCCGGGGCGCCCGCGGGCAACCCGCAGATCGAACGGCAGATCGCACTGATCAACACCCAGATCACCCTGGTCCAGGGCCAGATCGACGAGGCGCGCAGCCGCATCAAGGTGCTCGACACCTCGGTGGCCGAGACGCCGCAGGTCGAGATGCAGCTGAACGCGCTCCAGCGCCAGTACGCCGACCTCCAGACCCAGTACGAGATGGCCACGTCCAAGCAGGCGGAGGCCGCGACGGGCGAAAAGCTCGAGATCAATCGCCAGGCCGAGCGGTTCGAGGTCATCGAGCAGGCCCAGGTTCCCGACGCGCCGATCTCGCCCAACCGGATGCTGATCGCGGCCGGCGGCTTCGTGGGGTCCATGGCGCTCGGCATCGGCATGGTGGTGCTGGTCGAGATGCTCGACCGCACCATCCGCACCCCCGGCGACATGCAGCGCCGGATCGGTTTGAAGCCGATCGTGACGGTGCCCTACATCCGGACGGAGCGGGAGCGCAAGGTCCGGTTGATGAAGTTCGCGTTGCTGGTCGTCACCGTATTGATCGTGGTCCCCGGCGCGCTCTATGCCGTCGACCAGTACTTCATGCCGCTGGAGACGCTGACCAACCGGATCATCGACCGGCTGGGACTGAGCCAGTTCTTCCGCCTCATCGAAACCCGCTTCGGGCTCTAGTCCCCGCCGCCCGACCCCGAGGAACCCGCAAGATGGTCGAACGCCTCAAGACCGCCATCGAGAAGGCCCGCCAGATTCGCGAACAGGCGGACCAGCGCCCGTATGGACCCGGCGTGGCCCCTGCCGCGGTACCGGGCGCCGGGACCGGCGATGCGGCGGTTCCCGCGACCCAGGACGCCGTGACCGCGCTCTGGCAGCGGCTGGAGGAGGTGGTGCCGAGCGAGCCGCGCCTGCGGCGCGAGCGCATCGTGACGCACACCAAGTCCGACCTTGCGCATGTCAGCTTCGACCACCTGAGGACGCGCATCCTCAAGACCCTGTCATCCAATGGCTGGACGCGGGTGGGCATCACCTCGCCGACCAAGGGCTGCGGCAAGACCTTTGTCGCCGCGAACCTCGCCCTGACGCTCGCGCGCCAGCCCGACCTGCGCACGATCCTGATGGACATGGACCTCAAGGCACCCTCGCTCGCCGACCGGCTCGGCCTGCGCGACCAGCGCAGGCTCGCCTGGCTGCTGACCCAGGATGCCGAGCTGGAGGCGCATATGCTGCGCATCGGCCAGAACCTCGCCCTCGGCATCAATACCGAGCGGGTGCGCAATTCGGCCGAGCTTCTGATGGAACGGCGGACGAGCGACGTGCTCGCGAGCATGATCGCGCGGCTCAGGCCCGACGTGGTGGTCTACGACCTGCCGCCGATGCTGCAGACCGACGATACCATCGCGTTCCTGCCCAATCTCGACTGCGTGCTCGTCGTCGCCGCCGCGGGCCAGACGCGCCCCGACCAGATCGACGCCTGCGAGCAGCTTCTGGAGGGCAACAGCCATTTTCTCGGCGTGCTGCTCAACAAAAGCCCCGCGCCGTCCGAAGACACCTATGGCTATGGCTACGCCTGAGGCCCTTGCGTGCTGTTCTGCCGCGCATCGCTGGGATGCGGGGCGCGTGTTGTTCCGAAAGGCCCCGGGGCGAACCTGCGGGCCGATTGTTTCCCGGGAGGGTTCTATGAGTGACGTCATCATGCGGGTCTTGCGGCTTGTCGCGCTTCTGGCGGGGGTGACCCTGCTCGTCGCCTGCGAAAGCGTCGAGGAGCGCGTCCAGGCGCATTACGACAGCGGCATCGCCCTGGTCCAGGAGGGCGACTTCACCAAGGCGAGCCTCGAGTTCCGCAATGCGCTGAAGCTCAATCCCGACCATGTGGCGAGCCATTTCGAGATGGCCAAGATCCAGGAGCGCGAGGGCAACATTCGCGCCGTGATCGGCCATCTGACCAAGGTCACCGATCTCGATCCCCAGCATGTTGAGGCCCAGGTCAAGTATGCCCAGGTGATGCTCGTCGCGGGCCAGCTCGACACCGCGCGCATCCACGCCGAGGCCGCCTACGCGCTGGAGCCCAACAACCCCGAGGTGCTCGCGGTCAAGGCGAGCGTGTCCTATCGCCTCGGCAATACCGAGACTGCGATGACCGACGTGCGCCGCGCGCTCGAGGTCGAACCCTTTCACCCCAGCGCCGGGGTGATCCTGATCACCGACCTCTACCAGAAGGGCGAGCGGGAGCAGGCGATCGAGACCGCGGAGGCCTTCCTCAAGGCGCATGAACGCAACCTCGCGCTCAACCTGCTGAAGCTGCAGCTTCTCGAGAATGCCGGGCGCAAGGAAGACGTGCGGGTGCATCTGGAAAAGCTCGTCGGCCTCTTTCCCCAGGCGCGCGAGTTCCGGCTGGCCCTGGCGCGCTTCTACGATTCCGAGAAACAGACCGACAAGGCGCTCGAGCAGTTCCGCGCGATCGCGGCCGCCGATACCAGCAACGTGCCCGCCGCGCTCGATGTCGTGCGCTACATCGTGCGGGCATCGGGCGTGCCGGCTGCGCGCGACGAGTTGCAGCGGATGGCGAGCTCGGCCCCCGAGCCGTTTCCGTTCCAGTCGGCCCTCGCCACGATCGACTATCAGAACGGCCGACGCAACGACGCGGTGGCCCTGCTCAACAGCATCATCGCGGCCAACCGCACGCCCGACAGCGTCAGCGGCGCGCAGGTTCAGCTTGCCCAGTTCCTGATGGGCGAGCGCAAGTTCGACGAGGCCAGACCGGTGGTGGATGCGGTTCTGGCCGCCGATCCCGGCAATGGCGGCGCGCTCGCGCTGCGGGCGTCCATGCGGATCGAGGCGCGCGACCCGGCTGCGGCGCTCGAGGATTTGCGCGCAGCGCTTTCCGACAGCCCCAACGACGTGAACCTCCTCCTCCTGTCGGCCCAGGCCCAGCAGCTTAGCGGCAACCCGACGCTCGCGGGCGAGAACTTTGCTTCGGCCGTTGTTGCGTCGGATTACGACCCGCAGATCACCATCCGCTATGTCCGGTTCCTCGCCCAGAACAGCCGGGCGGACACGATCCCGACCGTGCTGTCCGAGGCGGTGCGCCGGCGCCCCGACAGCAAGGAGCTCTACACCGCCCTCGCCCAGGCGCGGCTCCAGGTCGGCGACTGGGCCGGGGCAGAGGCGGCGGGAGAGGCGCTGCGCAAACTCGATGCGACCGACGACGTGGCCGACAGGATCCGTGCGGCCTCGCTCAGCGGGCAGGGGCGGCTCGACGACAGCCTCCAGGTGCTCGAACAGCTCTCGGCCGATCCCGAGCGGCGGCAGTCCTCGATGACCGCGCTCGTGCGGACCTATCTCCAGACAGGCAAGCGCCCTCTGGCGGAGAAATTCCTCGACGACGTGCTGGCGGAAAACCCCAAGAACGTGCAGGCCCTGATCCTGAAAGCGGCGCTCGCCGAGGAAATCGGCAATTTCGAGGCGGCGTCCGCCGGATATGATGCGGTCGTGGCCGCCGAGCCGACACTTCCGCTGGTCTACGAGCTGAAATCCGCCTATCTCGGCCGCCGGGGCGACCGGGACGGGGCCGTGGCGGTCCTGCGCGAGGGGATCGGACAGGTTGCCGACCCCGCGCCGCTCCAGCTCCAGCTTGCCGGCCGCTTCGAGCAGCTCGGGCGGATCGACGAGGCGATCGCGGAATACGAGGCGCTCTTTGCGCGCAATCCGACCTCGCTGATCTACAGCAACAACCTGGTCAGCCTGCTGTCGGACCACAAGTCGAACGATGCGGCAGCCCTGGCGCGCGCCGTGGAGATCGGGGGGACCCTGCGGTCATCCAACATCCCGCAATACCAGGATACGTTCGGGTGGCTGATGTATCTGACGGGCAATCACGAGGAGGCGTTGCGCGATCTCCTGCCCGCGGTCGAGGCGCTGCCCCAGAACCCCTGGGTGAACTACCATATCGGGATGACCTACGCGAAGCTGAACCGTCCCGAGGATGCCCGCCGCCATCTCGAGGCGGCCCTGTCGCTTGCCGACGGCACGACTTTCACCAAGGCAGAGGAGGTGCGCGCGACGCTCGCCGCCATCCCCGCGTCCGCCGCGCCGGTGGCCCCCGCCCCTGCACCTGCCGCGGCGCCCTAGACGCTCAGATCGCGGCGAGTGCCACGGCAAGGATGACCAGGCCGCAGATCCGGCTGACCGGATCGCGGAGCGCAAAGAGCAGCGGGTCGTCGTCCATCTGCCCCCGGTGGGCGAGGATGACGAGCCGCGTGACCCAGTAGAGCAGCACGGGGCAAATGCCGAGCAGGAAGGCAGGCCGGGCATAGAGCCGGGTCACCCCGTCGGTCGTCACGTAAAGCGCGAGCACCAGCACCGCGAGATACCCGGCCGCGAGCGCCATTACCGTGACGATCGGCAGGTCCTCGATCCGGTAGGCGCGCCCCGCGGCCGCGGTCCGGCCCGCGCGCACGAGATCCTCGAGCTCGGTCTGCCGCTTCATCGCGGCAAGCGCGAGAAACAGGAACGCGGTGAACCCGAGAAACCACGGCGACAGCGTCAGTCCGGTCGCAACCCCACCCGCGATCACCCGCAGCGTGTAGAGCCCGGCCAGCGTAAAGATGTCGATCAGAAGCAACCGCTTGAGCACGAGGGTGTAGGCGAACGTGGCCGCGGCGTAGACGGCCAGCACTCCCGCAAATCCCACCGGCGCTGCAACCAGCGCCAGAGCGAGCGCGGCGACGAACAGAAGCGGTGCCGCGACCAGCCCGTGTCCGACACGCGCCGCACCCGAGGCAAACGGGCGGCGCCGCTTCCTGGGATGGGCCCGGTCGGCGGCGAGGTCGAAGAGGTCGTTGAGCAGATAGACCCCCGAGGCGCAGAGCGAAAACGCCGTGAACGCGACCGCAGCCAGCACCATCACCTCGGGCCGCAAGTCATGGGCCGCAAGCACCGGCAGGACGACAAGCGTGTTCTTCAGCCACTGATGCGGCCGCATCGCGCGCAGGAGCGGGCCGAACGCCGGGCCATCGCGGGGCGCGAGATGCTCGGCACCCGGCCGCAGCCCGTCCACCGCGCGGCGCAGTCCCGGACCCGCCCCCACCGTGATGGCATGGCCCGCAGCGGCCCAGACCGCCAGATCGGCGGTAGCGTCGCCGATATAGGCGAACCCCCCCGCACCATATCGCGCCACCAGGAAGGCCGCCTTGGCCGCCCCCTTTAGGTTCAGGGTCCCGTCCGAGCCATGCGCCTCATCAAAAAGGCCGAGATGGGCTGCGACGGCCGCGACCAGTCGCCCGTCGGCGGCGGAGACGAGGGCGACTCGTTCCCCCGCGCCCCGCGCCTGCGCGATGCGCGCCAGGACCGCGTCGTCATAGGGCAGACCCGCGACGTCGATGCGGGCGAGACCGGCCAGCCTCGCCTTGGTCGCCGCGCGCCCCGCAACGGGTGCAGCGGCCAGCGCGCCCAGGGCAGAGCGCGGCGCAAGGGCCAGGGCAGACAGCCCCGATTCCACCAGAAGATCGGTGCGAATCAGCGTGTGGTCGAGATCGACGACAAGCATCCCGCCGGCCCCTCAGCGTGCCGTCCGG